>NZ_JBHUZW010000041.1:0-30485 GCF_042667215.1 Cellulomonas sp. NPDC057328
CGGCGGCGCCAGGTGCGCAGCCGTGCGCGTCCCGGTCCGTTGGCCCCGCCGGTCAGCGGCGCCCGCGCATCGCGTCCCGCAGCACGACGAACACGTCGGTGTTGGCCTGCACGCGGGCGAGCCGCTCGGCCTCCGGGCCCTCGGCGGTCAGGGGCGTCGAGGCGCCCGTGTGCCCGCTCGTGGTCCAGTCGACCGTGAACTGCAGGTCGCTGCCGGCGACGTCGAACGGCCCGTCCTCGAGGCTCTGCAGGACCTCGGGCGAGGTGCTCGCCGGGTCGCCCGACTCGTCGTCCGGGTCGACGTTCTCGATCGCGAGGCCGCCGGTCTCGTGGTCGCCCACGACGACCACGAGCGTGCCGCGGTGGCGCGCCGCGAAGTCGCGCACCACGGCGACGGTCTCGTCGAACGCCTGCCCGGCCTGGAGCGTGCGCGCGGCGTTATTGTTGTGCGCGAACTCGTCGATCGCCTCCTCCTCGACGAGCAGGAAGAACCCGTGCCGGTCGCGGGACAGCACGTCGAGGGCCTTGCCCGTCATGGTCGCGAGCGGGACGGTGGGCGCGTACTCGTCGCCCTGCCCCTCGGGCGCCTGCTCGAACATCTCCTCGTTCGCGAACAGGCCGAGCACGCGCTCGGAGCGGGTGGCGGCGAGCTCGTCGGCGGTGGTCACGTAGTCGTAGCCGATCGCCTCGGCCCGCTCCACGAGGTTCCCGTGCCGGCTCCGGCTGACCTCCGGCCGGGGGTCGGCCGGGTCGTCCGGGAACGCGCCCTCGTCGCCCTCCGGGTACCACCAGTCCTCGCCGCCGCCGAGGATCACGTCGGGCCGGGTGTCGTCGAGGTACTGGCGGGCGATCTCGCTCTGGTCGGCCCGGTCGGGCACGTGCGCGCCGAACGCCGCGGGCGTCGCGTCGGTGACCTGTGCGGTCGTGACCAGCCCGGTCGCCTTGCGCAGCCGCCGCGCGTGCTCGAGCAGCGTGGGCACGGGGGTGCCGGCGACGTCGACCGAGACCGCGCCGTTGTAGGTGCGCACGCCCGTGGCGAAGGCGGTGGCGCCCGCCGCGGAGTCCGTGACGGCCTCCTCCGGGTCGGCCGGGTCGGTGTGCGTCCAGCCCGCGTACCGCAGGCCGTCCATGGCGAGCTCGCCGTCCTGCCCGACGGTGGCGAGCCGGATCGCGTCGCGCGCCGCGATGCTCAGCCCGTCGCCGACCATCAGGACGACGTTGCGCGCCGACCCGCCCGGCCACGCGCGCCCTCGTGCGAGCTCGTCGCCCGCCGCCGCGCCCCCGGACCCGTCGCCCCCGGACCCGTCGTCCGTGAGCGCGTCGCCCGCCAGGCCGCTGCCCACGAGCGCGAGCGCGAGCGCCCCGCCGGCCAGCAGCCGTCCCCCTCGTCCGTCCCGCACGCGCATGTGCCGCCCCCTCCGTCGTCGAACTCCGTCGTTCACCCTGACGTCGGCCGGGCCCCGCGGGGTCCGCTGCGCCCATGCTGGGCGCGGCGGCGCCGCGGCACAAGGGTGCGGTGCGGCGCCGTCCGCGCGCCGAGACGGTCCGTCTCGTCCGGCTCGACGGCTTTGCCGGAATCCCTTGCTGAAACTTGATGCAACGGATTACGGTCGCGGGACAGCCCACCTCCGGCACGACGTCGTGCCGTGACGAAGGAGTCCCGATGGTCGGCGTCCCCGCGCGTCCTGGCTCGTCCCTGCCCACCCGCCGGCGCCGTCCGGCGCCCGCCCCGTCCCGGCTCCGCCCCCGCGTCCCGGCCGCCGTCACCGCGCTCGCGGTCGCCGCCGCCGGTGCCGTCGCCGCCCTCGCCCCCACCGCCGCGTCGGCCGCGCCCGGCGGCGTCGCCCTCGTCGGCGACCTGCAGAGCGAGCTCGGCTGCGCCGCCGACTGGGACCCCGCCTGCGCGGCGACCGAGCTCGCCCCGACCGACGTGCCGGGCCGGCACGCCGCCACGTTCCGGGTGCCGGCGGGCACGTGGGAGTGGAAGGTCGCGCTCGACGACGGCTGGGACGCCGCCTACGGCGCAGACGGCGGCGCGGCGAACACGCCGCTCGTCGTCGCCGGCCCGGCCGACCTGACGTTCACCCACGACGAGGCGACGCACCGCACGGCCGTCACGGTGATCGACCTGCGCGGCGGCTACACCGACGCCGACGCCGGGCTCGTCGCGGACCCGGTCCGCCACCCGGGCGCGGGGGAGCAGTTCTACTTCGTCATGACCGACCGGTTCGCCAACGCCGACCCGTCGAACGACACCGGCGGGCTCACCGGGGACCGGCTCACCACCGGGCTCGACCCGACCGACAAGGGCTTCTTCCACGGCGGCGACCTCGCCGGCCTGCGCGAGCGGCTCGACTACGTCGAGGGTCTCGGGACGACCGCGATCTGGCTGACGCCGTCCTTCCTCAACCGTCCAGTGCAGGGCGAGGGCGCGAACGCGTCGGCCGGCTACCACGGCTACTGGGTCACCGACTTCACGCAGATCGACCCGCACCTGGGCACGAACGCCGAGCTCGAGGCGCTGATCGACGACGCCCACGCACGGGGCATCGACGTCTACTTCGACATCATCACCAACCACACGGCCGACGTCGTCGACTACGCGGAGAAGCAGTACACCTACGTCGAGCAGTCGGCCGAGCCGTACCGCGACGCGGCCGGCGACGCGTTCGACCCCGCGACGTTCGCGGGCACCGACGACTTCCCGGCGCTCGACCCGGCCACGTCGTTCCCGTACACGCCGGTGGTGGACCCCGCCGACGCGGACCTCAAGGTCCCGGGCTGGCTGAACGACCCGACGCTCTACCACAACCGCGGCAACTCGACGTGGGCGGGCGAGTCCGTCACGTACGGGGACTTCGACGGTCTCGACGACCTCATGACGGAGCACCCGGACGTCGTGCAGGGCTTCGTCGACGTCTACGAGGCGTGGGTGGACCTGGGCATCGACGGCTTCCGCATCGACACCGTCAAGCACGTGAACCGCGAGTTCTGGGAGACGTTCACGACGGCGATCGCGGAGCACGCGGCGTCGGTCGGCAACCCCGACTTCTTCATGTTCGGCGAGGTCTACGACGCCGACGCGCGGCTCACCGCGCCGTACGTGCGCGACACCGACATGGACGCGATCCTCGACTTCTCGTTCCAGGCCGCCGCGGCCGGCTACGCCCGGGGCGGATCCGCCGGCCCGCTGCGTGCGCTGTACGCGAGCGACGACCTCTACACGACCCCGACGAGCAACGCGCACGCGCTGCCCACGTTCCTCGGCAACCACGACATGGGCCGCATCGGCGTCATGGTGAAGGACGCCGGGCAGCCGCAGGAGCGGTCGGGCCTCGCGCACACGCTCATGTACCTCACCCGCGGGCAGCCGGTCGTCTACTACGGCGACGAGCAGGGCTTCGTCGGCGACGGGCCGCTCGACGGCAGGGACAAGGACGCCCGCCAGTCGCTGTTCGCGACGCAGGTGGACGAGTACGCCGACCAGGCGCTGCTCGACGGCACGACCGCCGGCTCGGTGGACCGCTACGACACGGGCACCGCGCTGTACGCGCACGTGGCGCGGCTCGCGGAGCTGCGCTCGAGCACCCCGGCGCTGACCACGGGGGCGCAGGTCGAGCGGTACGCCGACGGCCCGGTGTACGCGTTCTCCCGCGTCGGCGACGACGACGTGGAGCACCTCGTCGCGACGAGCAGCGCCGCGGCCGCGACGACCGTCACCGTCGACACCCTCACGCCCGGCGCGACGTTCACGCCGCTGCTGGCCACCTCCGGCACGGGCACGGTGCCGGCGGAGCCGGTCACCGCCGGTGCCGACGGCACGGTGTCCCTCACGGTCCCGGCGCTCGGCGCGCTCGTGCTGCGGGCCGACGCCCCGGTCACCGACGGCGGCGACGACGCGGTCGCGCTCACCGTCCCCGGTCCGGGCGCCGCGGTGACCGGGACGGCACCGGTGGCCGCGCGGGTCGACGACGACGCGCTGGCCACCACGTCGTTCGCGTACCGGGTCGTCGGGGAGGACGCCTGGACGGCGCTCGGCACCGCCGAGACGACGTCGCCGCGCGTCTTCCACGACGTCACCGACCTGGCCCCCGGCACGCTCGTGGAGTACCGCGCGGTGCGGGAGGACGTGACCGGTCACCGGAGCGCCGCCTCCACGTTCGCGAGCGTCGGGGTGGCCGTGGACGGCGTCGTCCCGGCGCCCGAGCCGGAGCCGGAGAACCTCCTGGTGACGGTGCCGGGCAGCCACAACTCCGAGCTGGGGTGCGGCGGGGACTGGGTGGCGGACTGCCCCGCCGTGACGCTCGCGCGCGCGGGCGGCGAGGGCAGCACCGTGTACCGGGGCACGCTGTCGCTGCCGCCCGGCGAGTACGAGTACAAGGTGGCGATCGGCGGCGCGTGGACCGAGAACTACGGCGCGGGCGGCGAGCCCGGCGGTGCGAACATCCCGTTCACCGTGACCGGCGAGGGCGAGCAGGACGTCACGTTCGTCTACGACCACGCCACCCACCAGGCGACGTCGTCGGCGCAGGGGCCCCTGCTCACCCTGCCGGGCAGCGCGCAGAGCGAGCTGGGCTGCGCGGGGGACTGGGACCCGGCGTGCCTGGCCGCGGTGCTCATCGACGGCGACGGCGACGGGACCGCCGTGTTCACCGCGCGCGACCTGCCCGCCGGCTCGTACGAGGTGAAGGTCGCCCACGGCCTGTCGTGGGGCGAGGACTACGGCGTCGGCGGCGTGCGCGGCGGCGCGAACATCCCGTTCACGACGCCCGGGGGCGTGCCCGTGACCTTCACGTACGACCTCGCGACGCACGTGCTCACCGTCGCGGCCGGCGACGCGGAGCCGCCGCTGCCGGGCACCGGCGAGGCCGCGGCCCACTGGGTGCGGCACGACCTGCTGGCCTGGCCGGCGTCGTTCGTGGCGCCGGGGACGGACCCGGCGGACCTGGGCTTCACGCTGCACGGCGACCCGGCCGGCGGCCTCGAGGTCGTCGACGGCGCCGTGACGGGCGGCGAGGAGCACCCGCTCGCCGCGGTGGCGCTGCCGGCCGAGGTGGCGGAGCGCTTCCCGGCGCTCGCCGGGTACGTCGGCCTGCGCCTCGACGCCGACCGCGCGACGGTCGAGCGGCTGCTCACCGGGGAGCTGCTCGTGCGCCAGGCGGCGGACGACGGCACCGCGCAGGCCGTGACCGGCGTGCAGGTGCCGGGCGTGCTCGACGACCTGTACGCGGACCGCGCCACCGACCGCACCCTGGGGACGACGTGGCGCCGGGGCGCCCCGAGCCTCGCGCTGTGGGCGCCGACCGCTCAGGACGTCGACCTGCTCGTGTGGCCGGCCGACCGGAAGGGCCGGTTCGACACGGCCGCCGAGCCCACGCGGGTGCCGGCGGAGCGGCAGCGCGACGGCGCGTGGACGGCGTCCGGCCCCAAGGCCTGGGCCGGCGGCGCGTACCTGTGGGAGGTCACGGTGTACGCGCCGACGACCGGGGAGGTCGAGGTGAACCGCGTGACCGACCCGTACGCGGTGGCGCTCACCCTGAACAGCACCCACGGCGTGCTCGTCGACCTCGACGACCCGCGCTACCGCCCGAAGGAGTGGGAGAGGGCGGACCAGCCGGTGGTGCGGCCCGTCGACCAGACGATCTACGAGCTGCACGTGCGCGACTTCTCGGTCGCGGACGCCACCGTGCCGGAGCGGCTGCGCGGCACGTACGGCGCGTTCGCCGTCCGCCGCAGCGACGGGCGCGACCACCTGCGCCGGCTCGCCGACGCGGGACTGACCACCGTGCACCTGCTGCCGACGTTCGACATCGCGTCGATCGAGGAGGACCGGGCGCAGCAGGCCACGCCGGACTGCGACCTCGCGTCGTCGCCGCCGGACTCGCCCGAGCAGCAGGCGTGCGTCACGGCGGTCGCCGGTCAGGACGCCTTCAACTGGGGCTACGACCCGTGGCACTGGACCGTGCCCGAGGGCTCGTACGCCGTCGACGCCACCGGCGGCGCCCGGATCGCCGAGTTCCGCTCGATGGTCGGCGCGCTGCACGCCGACGGGCTGCAGGTCGTGCTCGACCAGGTGTTCAACCACACGGCCGCGAGCGGCCAGGACGCGAAGAGCGTGCTCGACCGCGTCGTCCCGGGGTACTACCACCGGCTGGACGCCACGGGGCAGGTCGAGACGTCGACGTGCTGCCAGAACGTCGCCACCGAGCACGCGATGGCCGAGAAGATGATGGTCGACTCGGTGGTCACGTGGGCCCGGGACCACAAGGTCGACGGCTTCCGCTTCGACCTCATGGGGCACCACTCGCGCCAGACGATGGAGCGGGTGCGCGCGGCGCTCGACGAGCTGACCCCGCGCCGCGACGGCGTGGACGGCCGCAAGGTCTACCTGTACGGCGAGGGCTGGAACTTCGGGGAGGTCGCGGACGACCGGCTGTTCGAGCAGGCCACGCAGGGCCAGCTCGGCGGCACGGGGATCGGCACGTTCTCCGACCGGCTCCGCGACGCCGTGCGCGGCGGCGGCCCGTTCGACGAGGACCCGCGCCTGCAGGGCCTCGGCTCGGGCGCGTACACCGACCCGAACGGCGCGCCGGTCAACGGCACGGAGGCGGAGCAGCTCGCTCGCGTGCGGCACCAGGCCGACCTCGTGCGCCTCGGCATGGCGGGCAACCTGCGCGACTACGCGTTCCGCACGAGCGACGGGGAGGTCCGGCGCGGCGACCAGATCGACTACAACGGCCAGCCGGCCGGGTACGCCGACTCCCCGGAGGAGGTCGTCACCTACGTCGACGCGCACGACAACGAGACCCTGTTCGACAACCTGTACCTGAAGCTGCCCCAGGACACCCCGATGGCGGACCGGGTGCGCATGAACACCGTCTCGCTCGCGACGACCGCGCTGGCCCAGACGCCGTCGTTCTGGCACGCGGGCGCCGACCTGCTCCGCTCGAAGTCGCTCGACCGCAACAGCTACGACTCGGGCGACTGGTTCAACCTGCTCGACTGGTCGCAGCAGACCAACGGGTTCGGGCGCGGCCTGCCGCCGGCGCCCGACAACGAGGCGAAGTGGCCGTTCCAGCAGCCGCTGCTCGCCGACCCGGCGCTCGTGCCGACGCCGCAGGACATCGCCACCGCCGCCGACGCGGCGACGGAGCTGCTCGAGCTGCGTGCGTCCACCCGCCTGTTCCGGCTCGGCGACGCCCGGCTGGTCCGGGAGAAGGTCACGTTCCCGGGCTCCGGCCCGGACGCCACGCCGGGCGTGGTCGTCATGCACGTCGACGACCGCACCGGCTACGACCGGTCCGCCCGGCGGTGGCGCACCGACGTCGACCGCCGCCTCGACGGCCTCCTCGTCGTCGTGAACGCCTCCGACGAGCCGGTCACCCAGACGGTGGACGCGCTCGCGGGCCGCCGCTACGCCCTGTCGCCCGTCCAGCGGCACGGGTCCGACCCGGTCGTGCTGGACACCACGTGGCAGCGGGGGACCGGCACGGTCACGGTGCCGCCGCGGACGGTGGCGGTGCTGGTGGAGGAGGCGCCTCGCGTGCCGCCGTCGCTCGGGCGGCCGTACCCCGGTGGGGCGCTCGACGGCGTGCTCACGTGGTGGCGGGGCCTGTTCCACTAGGCCGGACGCGGTACGGCGCGGACGGACGCGCCGGGTTCATGCCTTCGGGGCATGAACCCGGCGCGTCGTCATGACCAGGCGTGACGCGGCGAAGCGTCGGGCAACGCTCCCGGATCACGCAGGACACGATGTGGTAACGGAAGTTGCGCAACCCAAGGCTTCAGGTCTTGAATCCAACCGACGCCGCGTCGCGTCGCCGGCACAGCAGCCGCGACGACGACCGGACCGGGCAACGGGTGCCCGGCCCGCTGCGGTACGAGAAGGAGCAGACAACGATGTCACTGGGTTGGAAGAAGGCTGCGACAGGTCTGGTCACCGCCGGTCTGCTCGTCGGGTCCCTCGCCGCGTGCAGCCAGGAGCGCGACTCCGGCGGCGGTGCCGGCGGCGACGAGTCGGCCGCTCCCGAGAACACGCTGGTCGGCATCTCGATGCCCACCAAGAGCCTCGAGCGGTGGAACCGTGACGGCGCGCACCTCGACGAGCTGCTGCAGGGCGCGAGCTACGAGACGACGCTGCAGTACGCCGACAACAAGGTCGACCAGCAGATCACCCAGCTCGAGAACATGATCAACCAGGGCGCCGACGTCCTGGTGATCGCCCCCATCGACGGCACGACGCTGGGCCCGGTGCTCGAGCAGGCCGCGTCGCAGGACATCACGGTCATCGCCTACGACCGCCTCATCAACGACTCGGAGAAGGTCGACTACTACGCGACGTTCGACAACTACGAGGTCGGCAAGATGCAGGGCGAGTACATCGTCGAGCAGCTCGACCTCGAGAACGCGGCGGGCCCGTTCAACCTCGAGCCGTTCGCCGGCTCGCCGGACGACAACAACGCCAAGTTCTTCTTCTCCGGCGCGTGGGACGTCCTCAAGCCGTTCGTGGACGAGGGCAAGCTCGTCGTCCCGTCGGGCAAGGCCCCGGCCTCGAACGACGAGTGGCAGAGCATCGGCATCCAGGGCTGGGGCTCCGACTCCGCCCAGGCCGAGATGGAGAACCGCCTCAACTCGTTCTACGGCGGCGGGCAGCGGGTCGACGTCATCCTGTCCCCGAACGACTCGCTCGCGCTCGGCATCGCGCAGGCGCTCGCCGGCAACGGCTACGCGCCCGGCGAGGACTACCCGGTGCTGACCGGTCAGGACGCCGACCTCGCGAACGTGCAGAACATGATCGCGGGCCGGCAGTCCATGACGGTCTGGAAGGACACCCGCACGCTGGGTGACCAGGTCGCGAAGATGGTCGGCCAGATCATCGAGGGCGACGAGGTCCAGGTCAACGACGAGGAGACCTACGACAACGGCGTGAAGGTCGTCCCGACCTTCCTCCTGCCGCCGGTCGTGGTCACCCCGGACACGGTCGAGTCCTCGCTCGTCGAGTCCGGGTTCTACACCGCGGACGACCTCGGCCTCTGACCGGCCCGGACCACCCGCACCCACCGGAACCGCTCGCTCGGCCGGTCCCGCCCCCGCCACCCGGCGGGGGCGGGGCCGGCCGGCCCGCGGCGGACCCTAGCTGAGGACACATGGACACCGAGCACATCCTCGAGATGCGCGGCATCACCAAGAAGTTCCCCGGCGTCGTGGCGCTGTCCGACGTCACCCTGGCCGTGCGGCGCGGGGAGATCCACGCCATCTGCGGCGAGAACGGCGCCGGCAAGTCGACGCTGATGAAGGTGCTCTCCGGCATCTACCCGCACGGGTCGTACGGGGGCGACATCGTCCTCGACGGCGAGGTCCAGGAGTTCCGCGGCGTGCGCGACTCCGAGCGGCGCGGGGTCGTCATCATCCACCAGGAGCTCGCGCTCTCGCCCTACCTGTCGATCGCCGAGAACATCTTCCTCGGCAACGAGCGCACCGAGCGCGGCGTCATCGACTGGAACCGCACGAACGCGGAGGCGGCGAGGCTCCTCGCGCGCGTCGGTCTGGACGAGCGCCCCGACACGAAGATCGTCGACATCGGCGTCGGCAAGCAGCAGCTCGTCGAGATCGCGAAGGCCCTGTCGAAGGAGGTGCGCCTGCTCATCCTCGACGAGCCCACCGCGGCCCTGAACGACGAGGACAGCGCGCACCTGCTCGGCCTGATCCGCGGCCTCAAGGACGAGGGCATCACGTCGATCATCATCAGCCACAAGCTGAACGAGATCGAGGCGATCGCCGACACCACCACGATCATCCGCGACGGGAAGACCATCGAGTCGATGCCGATGCGGGGCGCCGAGCCGGTCACCGAGGAGCGGATCATCCGCGGCATGGTCGGCCGCTCGCTCGACAACCGCTTCCCGGACCACACGCCCACCATCGGCGCCGAGGTCCTGCGCATCGAGGACTGGACCGTGCACCACCCCGTCGACCAGAGCCGCAAGGTGGTCGACGGCGCGAACCTCACCGTCCGCCGCGGCGAGATCGTCGGTCTCGCCGGCCTCATGGGCGCCGGCCGCACCGAGCTCGCGATGAGCGTGTTCGGCCGCTCGTACGGCTCGCACATCACGGGCCGGCTGTACAAGGACGGCACCGAGATCCAGGCGTCCACGGTGCAGCAGGCGATCGCCCACGGCATCGCGTACGCGACCGAGGACCGCAAGCGGTACGGCCTCAACCTCATCGACACGATCGAGCGGAACGTCTCCGCGTCGGCGCTCGGCAAGCTGTCGCGCCTGGGAGTCGTCGACCGGCAGGGCGAGGGCCGCGTCGCGGAGCAGTACCGCCGCGACATGAACATCAAGGCGCCGAGCGTGGCGTCGGTCGTCGGCAAGCTGTCCGGCGGCAACCAGCAGAAGGTCGTGCTGAGCAAGTGGATCTACGCGGATCCGGACGTGCTCATCCTCGACGAGCCGACGCGCGGGATCGACGTCGGCGCGAAGTACGAGATCTACACGATCATCAACCGGCTCGCGGACGCCGGGAAGGGCGTGCTCGTCATCTCCTCGGAGCTGCCCGAGCTGCTCGGCATCTGCGACCGCATCTACGCGCTCAGCCAGGGTCGCGTCACGGGCGAGGTCGCCCGCGCGGACGCCACCCAGGAGCGCCTCATGCAGTACATGACGATGGACAAGGACGGGATCGCCCGATGAGCACCAGGACCGCGGTCAACATCTCCTCCCCGACGCCGCCGGACCTCCCGCGGCCGTCGATCGGGCAGCGCCTGCAGGGGCTCGGCGGGAACGCCCGCCAGTACGGCATCTTCGGCGCGCTGATCGTCATCGTCCTGCTGTTCCAGGTGCTGACGGACGGCAAGCTGCTGCTCGCCAACAACCTCGCGGCCCTGTTCCAGCAGAACGCGTACGTGATGATCCTGGCCATCGGCATGGTCATGGTCATCGTCGCCGGCCACATCGACCTGTCCGTCGGGTCGGTGGTCGCGTTCGTCGGCGGCGTCGTCGCGGTCAGCATGCGCGACTTCGACGTGCCGTGGGGCCTGGCCGTGCTGCTCGGGGTCGCGATCGGTGGCGTCGTCGGCGCGTGGCAGGGCTTCTGGGTCGCGTACGTCGGGGTACCCGCGTTCATCGTCACCCTCGCCGGCATGCTCGTGTTCCGCGGCCTCGCGCTCGCGGTCGTCGGCGAGACCGTCGCCGGTCTGCCGGGGTCGTTCATCGCCATCTCGAAGGGCTCGCTGCCCAACGTGCTCGGCTTCGCGTCCAACATGGACGTCGTCACGCTGGTCATCGGCGCGCTCGCGGTCGCGGCGATCGTCGTCTCCCAGCTGCGCGCCCGCGCCTCTCTGCGCAAGCACGACCTGCACGTCGAGGCGTTCGGCCTGTTCCTCACCAAGCTCGTCGCCATCGCCGCGGGCATCGGCGTGGTCACCGTCATCCTGTCGTTCTCGGCGGGCGGCACCCCGATCGTCCTCGTGCTCGTCGGCGTCCTCGTCGTCGCGTACTCGTTCCTCATGGGGCGCACGGTCTTCGGCCGGCACATCTACGCGATCGGCGGCAACCGCCTCGCGGCGGGCCTGTCGGGCGTGAACACGCGCCGCGTCGACTTCTGGATCTTCGTCAACATGGGCCTGCTCGCCGGCGCGGCGGCCATCGTCACGACGGCCCGGTCCGGTGCGGCCACGGCCGGCGCCGGCGCCAACTTCGAGCTCGACGCGATCGCCGCCTGCTTCATCGGCGGCGCGGCCGTCACCGGCGGCATCGGGCGCATCTCCGGCGCCATCATCGGCGCGCTCATCATGGGCGTGCTCAACATGGGCCTGTCGATCATGTCGGTCGACCCGTCCTGGCAGTCCGTGATCAAGGGCCTCGTGCTGCTCCTCGCGGTCGCGTTCGACCTGATCAACAAGCGGCGCGCGGGTACGCGCTAGCGCACCGGCCCGCACGCACGGAACGGTAGGTTGCCCCGGTGAGCAGGCGTGCGGCGGCAGCGGGCTCGCAGTCGTCCCTGCGGGAGGCCAACAAGGCGCTCGTGGTCTCCACGGTCCAGCGCTACGGGGGCCTCACGCAGGTCGAGCTCGCCGCCGCCACCGGCCTGTCGGCAGCCACGGTGTCGACGATCGTCCGCGACCTCCTGGCCGCGGGCGTCGTCGACACCGCCGTCACCACCCGCAGCGGGCGGCGTGCCCAGATGGTCACGCTCGCCCGCCGCGTGGGCCTGGCCGTCGGCATCCAGATCGGCCACCGGCACCTGCGCGTCGTGCTCGGCGACTTCGCCCACGAGGTCGTCGCCGAGCAGTCGCTGCCGCTGCCGCACGAGCACCGGTCCGACACGAGCCTGGACCGGGCGGCGCTGCTCGTCGTCGACCTGCTCGAGCGCATCGGCAGCGAGCTCGACGAGGTCGTCGGCATCGGCATCGGCGTGCCCGCGCCCGTCGACGCCAGCACCGGCATGGTGTCCGTGCCCGGCGTGCTCCGCGGCTGGGAGGGCGAGCACCTCGCGCAGGTCGTCGGCAAGCGGCTCGGGCGCCCGGTGCACGTCGACAACGACGCGAACCTCGGCGCGCTCGCCGAGTACACCCTCGGCGCGGCCCGCGGGTACCGCGACGCCGTGTACGTCCGGGCGTCGTACGGCACGGGCGGCGGGATCGTCATCAACGGCCGCGTGCACCGGGGGTTCGCCGGGACCGCGGGCGAGATCGGGCACGTACAGGTCGACCCCCAGGGGCTCATCTGCCGGTGCGGGTCGCGCGGCTGCCTCGACACGGTCGTCGGGGCCGCCGCCCTCGTGGAGCCCCTCCGTGCGAGCCAGGGGCCGCTGACGCTGCGCGACGTCATCGCGCGCGCCCGGGAGGGCGACCCCGGCACGGCACAGGTGGTCGCCGACGCGGGCGCCACCATCGGCGCCGTCGTCGCCGGCCTCGGCATGGCGGTGAACCCGCAGTGCGTCGTGGTCGGCGGGGAGCTCGCCGAGACCGGCGAGGTGCTGCTGCAGCCCATGCGCGACGCGATTAGGCGCCGCGTGCTGCTCAACCAGATCGCGCCGCTCGAGGTGGTGCCGGCGGAGCTCGGCGGCCGGGCGGAGGTGGTGGGCGCGCTCGTGCTGGCGCTGCAGTCCGCCGACGTGCCGGTGCGGGTGGAGGACGCGGCGGACCTGTCCCTCGCGCGACCGGTCGACGGCGTGCACGACCCGCACGACGAGCACGACGAGCACGACGAGCACGACGAGCACGACGAGAATGCACAGGACGAGGACGACAGACGGGCGGCCGTCGGTTGACGACGCCGGGACGGGGGGATTCACTGCACGTGTCACGTGCCCGACGGGGAGCAGGTGGACCGGAGATGGTCGAGAGGACGCGCACGCCGTTGCTGTCGATGCGCGGCATCACCAAGCGGTACGGCGCCGTCGAGGCGCTGGTCGACGTCGACCTCGAGGTGCACGCGCACGAGGTCGTCGCGCTGGTCGGCGACAACGGAGCGGGCAAGTCGTCGCTCGCGAAGGTGGTCGCGGGCGTGCTCGTGCCCGACTCCGGCCTGGTCGAGATCGACGGCGCACCCGTGACGATCCCGAACCCGAAGGCGGCGCAGCGCCTCGGCGTCGCGACGGTGTTCCAGGACCTCGCGCTGTGCGACAACCTCGACGTCACCGCGAACCTGTTCCTCGGCCGCGAGATGCGCAGCGCCGGCGTCATGCAGGACAGCCGGATGGAGGCGATGGCGCGGTCCGTGCTGCGCGACCTGACGAGCCGCGTCCCGTCGGTGCGCACGCCGCTGTCGCACCTGTCCGCCGGGCAGCGGCAGTCCGTCGCGATCGCGCGCACGCTGCTCGGCTCGCCGCGCCTCGTCGTCCTCGACGAGCCGACGGCCGCCCTGTCGGTCGCGCACACCGCCGAGGTGCTCACGTACATCGAGCGGCTGCGCGAGCTCGGCCTCGGCGTCATCCTCATCAGCCACAACATGAACGACGTGCGCGCGGTGTCCGACCGCATCGAGGTGCTGCGGCACGGGCGCAACAACGGCTCGTTCGACGCCCAGACGGCGAGCTACGAGGAGATCATCGGCGCCGTCACCGGCGCGTCCCGCGTGGGTCGGCCGCTGCGGCCGGTGACCGCCGCGAGCTGACCTCCGCGAGCCGGCCGCCGCGAGCCGACCGTGCGGGCCCGGCATCGCCGGTCTCGTCGGCGGCCTCGTCGCCGGACGCACGGCCGCCCGCCGCGGTGCCGGTGACCGGCGCCGCGACGGGCGGGTGCGCGGGGGCCCGGCCGGCGTCCACGGCCGGGCTGCCCCGTGAGGTCGTGCCGCGGGCGTCAGGCCGCGGCACGCGCCCCGGCGACCGAGCGCAGGCCCAGGCCGCCGAGCAGGAAGCCCACGCCGATGCCGACGAGGGCGGTCGCGACGCCGAACGCGACGACCGAGGTGAGCAGCGACGCGCGCAGGAACGTGCCCGTCGTCGCCATGTCGCGCAGCGGGTCCTCGCGGTCGAGCTCGGCGTAGGAGCGCCCGTCGGTCGCGGCGAGGACGTCGCTGCGGATCGCTTCCGTCTGCGCCCACGCCTCCCAGGGGGTGTCGAGCGCGGCCCCGACGAACGCGGGCGCGCTCTCGGCGACCGTCACGCCCTCGCTCGACAGGCCGGCCGCGGTGACGGCCCACGTGCCGGCACCGCCGAGCACGAAGAGCGCTCCCAGCACGAGCAGCAGGGTCGCCACGACGCGGGCGCCGCGCGGGGCGCGTGCGGCCGGGCGGTCCGCGCCGGCGAAGCGGTCGGTGAGCGGCGTGCCGGCCGGGCCGGCGGGCGTGGTGGACGTGGTGGCAGGTGTGGACATGGGATTACCCCCTGGCTGTCGGCGGCGGTGCGTGGCCACCCTGGCGTGCGCCGGGGCCGCCTCGCACCGTCACGAAACGGTTATGTCGGTCGGACGTGCACGGATCGGACGTCCACCCGTCAGACGAGGGAGCAGGCCGTTCCGTTCAGGGCGAACCCGGTCGGGGTGCCGTTGGTGCCTGTGTGGGTGCCGTTGAAGCCGATCTGCACCGAGCCGCCGGCGGGGATCGTCCCGTTCCAGGCGGCGGGGCGGGCGCTGACCTGCGCGCCGGACTGCGTGACCACCGAGCTCCACGCCTGCGTCACCCGCTGCCCCGACGGGAACGCCCACGTGAGGGTCCAGCCGTCGACCGCGGCGGCGCCGGTGTTGCGGACCGTCACGACGGCCGTGAAGCCGGTGCTCCACTGGTTGACGCCCCACGTGACGGAGCAGGCGCCGGTGGGCGTCGCGGTCGGGGTGGACGTGGGTGTGGCCGTCGCCGTCGGCGTGGCCGTGGGTGTGGCGGTGGGGGTGACCGTCGGCGTCGGGGTGGGCGACGTCGTCGGCCCGGGCCGGTCGAGGCCGAACAAGCGGACGGCCGCGGCGGCGTCGACGGGCAGGTTGTGGGACGTGCCCGCCAGGCTGTTGGCCTCGAGCGGCGCCTGGTCGCCCGTGCCGCCGTAGCGCTGCCGCGTGCGGTTGCCGATCGTCTCCGTGGACGCCGGCGCGCTCGGCAGCCCGAGCACGTTCGTCCACTGCTTGACCGCCTCGCCGTGGTTGACGTAGCTCAGCGTCTCGTCGTCCACGCCGTGCCACAGCTGCACGCGCGGGCGCGGGCCGGTGTACCCGGGGTGGGCGGCGCGTGCCGCGTCCCCCCACAGCTGGGCCGACTGCACCCGGCGGCCTTTCGCGCACTCGCTGTTCCAGCCGGCCTGCGCGGTGGTGCCGGGCTTCGGCTGGTTGGTCACGAAGCAGGTCGCGGGCACACCGGCGAAGGCGGAGCCGGCCGCGAACACGTCGGGGTACGCGGCCAGCAGCAGCTGCGTCGTCATGGCGCCCGACGACACGCCCGTCACGAAGACGCGGCTCGTGTCGGTGGCGTAGCGGGACTGCACGTGCCGCACCATCTGCACGATGCTCTGCGGGTCGCTGCCCCCGTCGCGCACGAGCGCGTTCGCCGACGACACGTCGAAGCAGTTCCCGGGCCGGTTCGTGCTCGGGTAGATCGCGATGAACCCGTGCTGCGAGGCCAGCTCGTCGAACTGCGCGCCGCTGTACATCGCCTGCGCGCTGCCGGTGCAGTAGTGCACGACGACGAGGACGCCGGGGTCGCGGGCAGCCGGTCGGGGACGAACAGGTGCATCCGCAGCCCGCCCGGGTTGGTGCCGAAGCCGGACACCTCGACGAGCGACGCCGCCTGCGCGGCCGGCGCCGTCGCGGTGAGCGCAGCGCCGCCGGCGGCCGCCAGGGTGAGCACCGCGACGGCGGCGGCGAGCCGCCGGCGTGCGGTGCGCAGCACGCGGAACGGGCGCATCGGTGTCCTCCTCGACGCCGGGTGCGGTCGCGGAGGCCCACGACGCGGGCGTCGATATCGATATCGGGACGCCGCGGGTCAGCATGCCGACGCGGGGCCCTGCACCGCACGCCCCGAAACGCTTCGCAACTGATCCGACGACCTCGCGCGCGCAGCCCGGACCCGCCTCCTCCGGTCGTGCCGGCTCGGCGCGTGCGACCCGAGGGGGTACGGCGTCGCGGAGGGCGGCGGCGCGGACCGTGGGTCTTCGGGCGGCTCAGCCCGGAAGGGAGGGGGTCAGCGGAAGACGATCGTCCGGTGGCCGTCGAGGAGGACGCGGTGCTCGGCGTGCCAGCGCACGGCGCGCGCGAGGGCGCGCCGCTCGACGTCCTGGCCCAGGCGCACCATGTCCTGCTCCGTCCGCGTGTGGTCCACGCGCTCGACGTCCTGCTCGATGATCGGGCCCTCGTCGAGGTCGCCGGTCACGTAGTGGGCGGTCGCGCCGATGAGCTTCACGCCGCGGTCGTGGGCCTGCGCGTAGGGGCGCGCGCCCTTGAAGGACGGCAGGAACGAGTGGTGGATGTTGATGACGCGGCCGGCGAGGGCGCGGCACAGGTCGTCGGAGAGGATCTGCATGTAGCGCGCGAGGACGACGAGCTCGACGTCGAGCTCCTCGACGAGCGCGAGCAGCCGCGCCTCCGCGTCCGCCTTGGTGGCCGCGGTCACGGGGACGTGGTGGAACGGGATGTCGTAGAACCCCGCCATCGGTGCCAGCACCTCGTGGTTCGACACCACCGCGACGAGCTCGACCGGCAGGTCCTCGGAGCGCTGGCGGAACGCGAGGTCGTTGAGGCAGTGCGCCGCGGTGGACACCATGACGAGCGTGCGCACCTTGCGGCCCGCGACGTCGAGGTGCCACTGCATCCCGAACCGGCCGGCCAGCTCGGTCATGGCGGCGTGCAGCTCGTCGTGCGTCGCCGCGGACGTCACCTGCACGCGCATGAAGAACAGCCCCGACAGGGCGTCCCCGAACTGCTGCGACTCGGTGATGTTGCCGCCGTGCTCGGCCAGCACCCCGGCGACGGCCGCGACGATGCCGGGACGGTCGGGGCACGACAGCGTCAGGACCCAGTGCGTGGTCAGCTCATCCGAGGTGTGGGACACGAGCGCCCAGAGTAGTGCGCCGCGCCGGACGGCTGACACGATGAGCCGCATGACGCAGGCCGACCTCGACATCCGCCCGGTCACGACCGACGACGCGGGCGAGCTGCTGACGCTGCGCCGCGCGGCGTTCGTCACCGAGGCGCAGCAGTACGGCGACCCCCACATCCCGCCGCTCACGCAGACGCTCGAGGAGCTCGTCGCCGACCTCGGCGCGGACGGCGTCATCACGCTCGGCGCGTGGCAGGGGCACCGGCTCATCGGGTCGATCCGCGTGCTCGTCGAGGGCGCCAAGGCGACGCTCGGCCGCTTCGCGGTCGCCCCCGACCTGCAGGGCCGCGGCGTGGGCACCGAGCTGCTCACGGCGATCCTCCCGTACCTGCCGGAGGGCATCGAGGAGGTCTGGGTGTTCACCGGCCGCGACTCGGTGCAGAACATCGCCCTGTACGCGAAGGCCGGGTACGAGCACCAGCACGACCAGACCGCCGGCGACCTCACGTACGCCTACCTGCGCAAGCTGCTCGGCGACGGGGAGCCGGCGCAGGCCTGAGGCGGCACACCGTCCGCGCGGCGCACGACGCGGACAACCTTCCGCGGTGCACGTGCGTGTAGGTGTCATGAGGACGACGGCAGCGGGTGCCGACGCGGGTCCCGCGAGGGAGCGCACGGCGCGGGGCAGCGGTGGCGACGCGCCACCGCCCGACGACGGGATCGGTGGACGCGCGCCCGGTGGTGCGGAGCCACCGGTCGGTGCCGTGCCGCCGCCCCGGGACGTGGTGCCGGCGGACGAGCACGTCGACGTCACGTCGGGCGCCGGGCGCGACGTGGAGTTCGCCGCGTTCGCCGCCGCGGCCGCACCGGCCCTCGGCCGGACCGCGTGGCTGCTGTGCGGCGACGCGCACCAGGCGGAGGAGCTGGTCCAGCAGGCGCTGGTCCGCACGTACGTGGCGTGGGCGCGGGCACGCGCGGGGGACCCGCTCGCGTACGCGCGCCGCGTGCTGGCGAACCAGCGCATCGACACGTGGCGCCGCCGGCGTCGCGAGGTCCTGATGGCGCCGTCGGACGTGCCGGAGCCCCCGCACGACGGAGGGGCGCAGGAGCAGGCGGACCGCGACCAGCTCGTGCGCGCGCTCGCCACCCTGTCCGCGCGGCAGCGCCGGGTCGTGGTGCTGCGGCACCTCGAGGGCATGTCGGAGCGCGAGGTGGCGCACGACCTCGGCGTGTCGGTGGGGACGGTCAAGTCGACCGCCTCGCGCGCGCTGGTGCGTCTGCGCGACGTGCTGGGGACGCCCGACGAGCACGAGGGGAGCGCACGATGAGCGGCGAGACGACGTTCGTGGAGGACCTGAGGGCACGCGCGGACGCGGCGGCGCCGACGGTGGTGGTCGACGTGCCCCGGGTGGTGCGTCTCGGACGCCGGCGCCGGGCCTCGCGCGTCGCGGCGGCGGCGGTGCTCTCCGTCGTCGCGCTCGCTGGTGCGGGCCTCGCCGCGTCGACGCAGCTCGGGCTGGTGGACGACGACGCGCTGCTGCAGCCCGCCTGGAGGGGCCTGCCGTGGGAGGACGTCGCGCCCCCGGGGTCGACCCCGACGCCCGCGACGTCGCCGACGGTGCAGCCGGACGGCACCGTGGTCGGCGGCGTCGGCGACCCCTGGCCCGGCGACGAGCCCTACTGGTACACGCTGTCGGAGCAGACGCAGACCGGGTACATGGACGACGTCCCGCAGACGACGACGTACCGCTCGGAGTCGTGGCTCAGCCGGGAACGGCCGGGTCTGCTGGTCACGGACGGGGACGTGGCGGGGGCGACGGCGGTCGGGCCGCGTCAGGTGGTGGGGCGGTTCCGGATCGACGGCGCGTGGGTCGACACGCTCGCGGACCCGGCGCGGCTGCCGGACGACCCGGGCGCGCTCGCGGCCGTCCTGCGCGACAGCGTCGAGCCGGGCCGCCGCCAGGGGACGCCGGACGACAAGGTGGTGGAGATGGCGATGGAGCTGGTGCGGGACCCGCTCCTGCCCGCCGGGCTGCGCGACGCCGCCTGGCAGGTGGCGGCGGACGTGCCAGGGGGCTCGCTCTCCGACGGCACGGACACCACCGGCCGGCCGGGGCAGGTGCTCCGGTACGACCGCGGCGAGGGGCCGGCGGTGACGTACGTCCGCGACCCGTCCAGCGGCCTCCTGCTGGAGCTGGCGGACGAGGCGGGGTGGCACGTCGTGTACCTCGAGCAGCGGGCGGCGGACGTGCCGCCCGTGGCGCCCACGGCGGAGAGAGCCGGGTGCGTGCAGTGGGCGACGTGCTGACGAGGCCGGCGTGCCCGGGGCCGTCGGCCGGGCGGTGTCACGCGGCGGTGGGGGCGCTGACGTCGGTGCGTTCGAGGTCGGCGCGCTCGACGTCGGTGCGCCGTCCCGGATTCCGACGCATGCGCGCCTGCACCGCGGGCTGACCGAGCACCACGCCGGCGAGCACCGCGACGACCCCGGCCACCTGCAGCGGCGTCAGGTGCTCGCCGCCGAGCGCGAGCCCGACGACGACGCCGGTCAGCGGGTTGAGCAGCCCGACCAGGCCGACGGCGCCGGCGGGGAGGCGACGCAGCGCGCCGAACCACGCGACGTAGGCGAGCGCGGTGGCGACGAGGGAGACGTACGCGATGCCGGCCCAGGCGCGCGCGTCGAGCACCGGGGGAGCGCCCTCGGCGACGACGGCCACGGGGACGAGCAGCAGGCCGCCCGCGACGAGCTGCCACGACGTCGACGCGAGCACGTCGACGTCGTCCTTCCACCGGGTGGCGAGCACGAACCCGACGGACGACATGACCATCGCGGTGCCGCCGGCGAGCACGCCGACGGGGTCCACCGCGACGGCGCCGGTGACGAGCATCGCGACGACGCCGGCGAGGCCGACGACCGCGCCGGCCACGGCCGCGGCGCGGGGCCGCTGCCCGAGCAGCGGCCACGCGACGAGCATGAGGACGAACGGCGCGACGGCCATGACCGTCGAGGCGATCGACGTCGGCAGCAGCTGCGCGGCGACGTAGACCAGCACGAAGAACGCGCTCATGTTGAGCGCGCCGAGCACGAGCGACCGCCACCACCAGCGGCCGCGGGGCGCCTGCCGCGCGAGCGCGAGCAGGACGAGACCGGCGGGCAGCGCGCGCAGCACCGAGCCCCACAGCGGGGCGTCGGCGGGGAGCGTGTGCCGCGTGACGTAGTACGCGGCGCCCCAGGAGATCGGGGCCAGCGCGGCGACGAGCGACCAGCGCCAGGTAGTTTCCACGGAAGAGAAGTTATCTGACGGGGAAGATAAGATCCAGGCGTGACCGGCGCCGACCTGCCCCCCGACTTCGTCGACGGCGTCCGTGACGCCTGGACCCGCGAGCGTCCCGACCTCGACGTGCGCACGCAGGGCGTGTTCGGACGCCTGAGTCGCGTCGCCATCCGCGTCACCGACGAGCTCGTCGCCGTCTACCGGCAGCACGGCCTCGCCGAGGGCGACTTCGACGTCCTCGCGACGTTGCGCCGGGCGGGGGAGCCGTACGCGCACTCGTGCGGCGAGCTCGCGGAGCACACCCTGGTCACCAGCGGCGGCATGACCAAGCGCGTCGACCGGCTGGAGGGCGCCGGGCTGGTGCGGCGGCGCGTCAGCGAGCACGACGGCCGCGGCCGCGTCGTCGAGCTGACCGACCGGGGGCGGGAGGTCATCGACGCCGCCTTCACCGACCACATCGCGAACCAGCACCGGCTGCTCGCGATGCTCGACCCGGGCGACGCCGAGGTCCTCGAGGACGTGCTCAAGCGCTGGCTGGCGCGACTGGAGGACCTGCCGCCGACGTCGTGACGAGCGCAGTCGTGCCCGTGAGACCGCCGTCCCGGGCACCTGTGCGCCCCGCGACGGCGGTCCCGGGGAGGCGGCCACCGCGTCGTGAGACGGCCCGGCGGCGGGCCGTCCCGTTGCTAGGCTGTGCGGGTCGTGACTGGCGCAACGGGTGGGTCACCACCGGGGAGCGACGCAGCAGCTGGACCAACGGGTCGGACGCCTGGGCCCCTCGGTCACCCCACACCGGCACTCCGTGTGTGCGGGTGCCCGGTGCGCCCGCACGGTTGACTGCGACAGGAGCCCAGCATGAGCGACAGCCTGCTCGACCAGAACATCTCCGAGCTCGACCCCGAGATCGCCGCCGTCCTCGACGGCGAGCTCGCCCGCCAGCAGGACACGCTCGAGATGATCGCGAGCGAGAACTTCGTCCCGCGCGCCGTCCTGCAGGCGCAGGGCTCCGTGCTCACCAACAAGTACGCCGAGGGCTACCCCGGCCGCCGCTACTACGGCGGCTGCGAGCAGGTCGACGTCGCGGAGACCATCGCGATCGACCGCGCCAAGGCCCTGTTCGGCGCCGAGCACGCCAACGTCCAGCCGCACTCGGGCGCGACCGCCAACGCGGCCGTGCTGCACGCGCTCATCAGCGCCGGCGACAAGATCCTCGGCCTCGACCTCGCGCACGGCGGCCACCTGACGCACGGCATGCGCATCAACTTCTCGGGCAAGCTCTACGACGTCGCCGCGTACGGCGTCGACCCGCAGACGTTCCGCGTCGAGCCGGAGGCGGTCCGCAAGGCGGCGCTCGAGCACCGCCCCGACGTCATCATCGGCGGCTGGTCCGCGTACCCGCGCCACCTCGACTTCGCGGCGTTCCGCGAGATCGCGGACGAGGTCGGCGCCAAGCTCTGGGTCGACATGGCGCACTTCGCCGGCCTCGTCGCCGCGGACCTGCACCCGTCGCCGGTGCCGCACGCCGACGTCGTGTCCTCCACCGTGCACAAGACGATCGGCGGCCCGCGCTCCGGCTTCATCCTGTCGCGCGAGGAGTACGCCAAGAAGATCGACTCCGCCGTCTTCCCGGGCCAGCAGGGCGGCCCGCTCATGCACGTGATCGCCGCGAAGGCCGTCGCGTTCAAGGTCGCCGGCACGGACGACTTCAAGGACCGCCAGCAGCGCACGATCGACGGCGCCCGCATCATCGCGGAGCGCCTCACCGCGCCGGACGTCGCCGCGGCCGGCGTGTCCGTCCTCACCGGCGGCACCGACGTGCACCTCGTGCTCGTCGACCTGCGCCACTCCGCGCTCGACGGCCAGCAGGCGGAGGACCTCCTGCACTCGGTGGGCGTGACGGTCAACCGCAACGCCGTCCCGTTCGACCCGCGCCCGCCGCGCGTCACGTCGGGCCTGCGCATCGGCACGCCCGCGCTCGCGACCCGCGGTCTCGGCGACGCCGAGTTCACCGAGGTCGCGGACATCATCGCCACGGCGCTGGTGGAGGGCTCCGGCGCGGACGTCGACGCGCTGCGCGCCCGTGTGCGCAAGCTGACCGAGGCGTTCCCGCTGTACGCCGGCCTGCGGCAGTACTGAGCGGGGGGACCGATGACCGCCCAGAAGCTGGACGGCACCGCCACCGCGGCGGCGATCAAGGCCGAGCTGAAGCAGCGCGTCGCCGTGCTCGCGGACCGCGGCGTCGTGCCCGGGCTCGGCACGCTGCTCGTCGGCGACGACCCCGGCTCGCGCTGGTACGTCGCCGGCAAGCACAAGGACTGCGCCGAGGTCGGCATCGCCTCCATCCGGGAGGACCTGCCCGCCGACGCGACGCAGGCCGACATCGAGGCGGCCGTGCGCCGGCTGAACGACGACCCGGCGTGCACGGGGTTCATCGTGCAGCTGCCGATGCCCGCGGGCATCGACACGCACCGCGTGCTCGAGCTCATCGACCCGGCCAAGGACGCCGACGGCCTGCACCCGACCAACCTCGGGCGGCTCGTGCTGCGGGTCAACGAGCCCGTCACGTCCCCGCTGCCCTGCACGCCTGCCGGCATCGTCGAGCTCCTGCGCCGGCACGGCGTCGAGCTGCGCGGCGCCGACGTGGTCGTCGTCGGTCGCGGCGTCACGGTGGGCCGCTCGATCGGCCTCCTGCTGACGCGCCGGGAGATCAACGCGACGGTCACGCTCACGCACACGGGCACGGTCGACCTCGCCGAGCACACCCGGCACGCGGACGTCGTCATCGCCGCCGCCGGCGTGCCCGGCATCGTCACGGCCGACCTCGTGAAGCCGGGCGCCGTGGTCGTCGACGTGGGCGTCTCGCGCGCGGTCGACCAGGCGACCGGCAAGAGCCGCGTGGTCGGCGACGTCGACCCCGGTGTCTGGGACGTCGCGTCGTGGGTGTCGCCCAACCCGGGCGGCGTCGGACCGATGACCCGCGCCATGCTGCTGCAGAACGTCGTCGACACCGCGGAGCGGCTCGTCGCAGGGTCGCCGGCCGGCTGACGCGTACGCCACGTGCGGAGGGCCCCGGGTGCACGCGCGCCCGGGGCCCTCCTCGTCGTGCCCGACGGCGTCGTGCCGATGACTTCGTGCTCGCCGCCGGGTCTGCCCCGGTGAGACCCCGCACGCAGCGAAGGAGCACGACGATGGGCGCCGTCCGCACACACCTGTGGTTCCCCGAGCGCGGTCACGAGGCCGCGCAGTTCTACGCCTCGGTGGTCCCGAACTCCAGCATCACGTCGGTCGTCGCCGCCCCGCCCGGGGTGCCGGACGTGCCCGAGGGCGAGCCGTTCGTCGTCGAGCTCGACCTCGACGGGCACGCCGTGACGATCCTCACGGCCGGGCCGGCGTTCCGCCTCGACGAGGCGTTCTCGCTGTACCTGGTCGTCGACACCCAGGACGAGGTCGACCACTACTGGGAGGCCCTCGCCGCCGGCGGCGGCGAGCCCGGCCAGTGCGGCTGGCTGAAGGACCGGTTCGGGGTGTCGTGGCAGGTCGTGCCCCGGATGCTCGACGAGCTGTGGGACCGCCCCGACGCCGCCGGCGTGCAGCGCGCGATGCAGGTCATGCTCGGCCAGAAGAAGCTGGAGATCGCCCCGCTGGAGGCCGCGTACGCGGGGGCCTGACGGCCGCCCCGGCGCCGTGCGCCCGCACGACGGGCGCACGGCGCTGTCGGTGGGGTGGGGGAGGATGTCCCGGTGCTGACCGTCGCCTCCGTCAACGTCAACGGCATCCGGGCCGCCTTCCGCCGCGGCATGCAGGAGTGGCTCGACGTCCGCAAGCCCGACGTCCTGCTGCTGCAGGAGGTCCGCGGCTCGGACGAGATCCTCGCCGACCACCTCGCGCCCGGCACGTGGCACCTCGCGCACGAGGAGGCGGAGGCCAAGGGCCGGGCCGGCGTCGCGATCGCGTCCCGCCTCCCGATGAGCGCCGTGCGCATCGGCCTCGGCACGGGCGTCACCGGCGACTCCGGGCGCTGGGTGGAGGCGGACCTCGAGCTGCCCGCCGAGGGCGCGCGACCCGCGCGGGCGCTCACCGTGGTCTCCGCGTACATCCACTCGGCGACGGCGGGCACGCCGTCGATCGACGAGAAGTACGCGTTCCTCGAGCGGGTCACCGCCCGCATGCGCGAGCTGCAGGACGGTGGCCGCCTCGCCGTCGTGGCCGGGGACGTCAACATCGCGCACCGCGAGGTCGACATCAAGAACTGGAAGGGCAACCTGACGAAGGCGGGCTTCCTGCCCGCGGAGCGGGCCTACCTCGACCGCTGGTTCGACGAGCTCGGCTGGCGGGACCTCGGGCGTGACCTCGGCGGCCCCGGACCGGGCCCCTACACGTGGTGGTCGTGGCGCGGCAAGGCGTTCGACAACGACGCCGGCTGGCGCATCGACTACCAGATCGCGACGCCGGCGCTGGCCGAGCTCGCGCGCACCGCCACCGTCGACCGGGCCGCGACCTACGACGCCCGGTTCTCCGACCACGCGCCGCTGGTCGTCGAGTACGACCTCTGACGCGCGCGAGGGCGGCGGTCGCCGCCGCCCTCTCGTCCGCGCCGGTCGGTCCGCGCTGGTCAGTACCGGATCGCGTCGATCACCTTGACGCGCACGGCCACCGTCGCCGGCAGGATGCCCGCCAGCGCCCCGACCGCCGTCGCGCACGCCATGCCGACGAGGGCGGCCGACACCGGGAACGGCGGGCGGTCCTGCAGGCCGCCGAACAGCGTGTCGGCCGGGATGTTCTTCACCACGGCGACGGCGACGACGACGCCGACCAGCCCCGCCACGACGGTCGCGACCACCGACTCGAGCAGGACGCCCACGAAGATGCGGCCCGACGTCGCGCCGAACGAGCGGCGGATGCCGATCTCGCGGATCCGGTACCGCACCGTCACGAGCGCGATGTTGACCAGCCCCAGCCCGCCGAGCAGCAGCGCGAACGCGCCGACGCCCAGCACGATCCACCGCGTCGCGCCGTCGAGCATCGCCGTGCCGGTGCTGCGGTTGTCCCACGTGCTGACGTCCCAGCCGGGGACCGCCGCCGCCACCTCGCTCTGCAGGCGCGGCATGAGCTCGTCGACGATCTCCGGCGGCACCCACAGGCTCAGGGTCGGCGCGGGCTGGCCGTACGTCGGTGTGGCGTCGGGCGTGTACCAGCGGACGAGCTGGTCGTAGAGGACGTACGCCTCCGCCGGGTAGTCGGGCCCGCTCCAGCGGTTCTCGACCACACCCACGACCGTGCTGCGCACGGGCGCGACGTCGCCGAGCTGCACGGTCACCGGCTCGGACAGGTCCGCGACCCCGAGCCGGTCGAGGAACGCACGGTTCACGACGAGCCGCGGCGCGAGCGCCTCGACGTCGGCGTCGACGAACCACCGGCCCTCGGTGACCTGGACGCGCTGCATCGTGCCGAGGTCCGGGTCGACCGCCCGCACGTCCGCCGGGCGCGTGCCGTCGGGGAAGCGGAACGGCACCTGCGTGCTCCAGTCACGGCTCGCCCACGAGATGTCGTAGCGCTCGAGGACCCGCGCGTACTCCGCCTGCAGCGCGGCGGGGGCGGCGGACTGCTCCCCGCGCGGCCACGCGTCGACCCTCACGGTCACCTGGCGGCCCACGTCGCGGTCGCCCTGCTCCTGGAACGCCTGCGACAGCATCTGCACCGCCGCGGTCACGCCCGTGATCGCGGCGACCGCCGCGGCGACGCCGATGAGCGCGAGCAGCACGCGGAGCTTGTGGATGCGCAGCTCGTCCCACGCCTCGACGACGGCGCCCACGAACCCGGTCACCGCTGCACCTCCGCGGGCACCGACGGGCCGAGCTCGGGCACGTGCGTGCGCCCGGTGGGCAGGTGCGTCGGCACGTCGCCGACCCAGTCGGCGACGCGGCCGGCGCCGCCCACGTCGACGGGGACGAGCACGCCGTCGGCCAGCCGGTAGTGCCGCGAGGCCCGGGCCGCGACGGCCAGGTCGTGCGTGATCGTCACGAGCGCGGCGCCGGTCTCGGAGGCGACGTCGTCGAGCAGGTCCATGATCTGCTGGCCCGTCTCGACGTCGAGGGCGCCGGTCGGCTCGTCGGCGAGGATGACGCGCGGCCCGCGGACGAGCGCGCGCGCGACGGCGACGCGCTGCTGCTCGCCGCCCGACAGCTTCTCCGGCATCGTGTCCAGGCGGTCGCCGAGCCCGACCCGGTCGAGCATGGCGGCGGCGAGGTCGCGCCGGCGCCAGAACTGGCGGCCCTGCGCGTACAGCAGCGGTGCGGCGACGTTCTCGAGCGCGGTGCGGCCGGGCAGCAGCTGGAACTGCTGGAACACGAAGCCGAAGTCCTGCCCGCGGCGGCGGGTGCGGCGCCGGTTCGACAGCGCGGTGACGGGCGTGCCCTCCAGCAGGTACTCGCCCGACGTCGGCGCGTCGAGCAGGCCGAGGATGTTGAGCAGCGTCGACTTGCCCGTGCCGGACCGGCCGACGACGGCGACGTGCTCGCCGGCGGCCACGTCCAGGGTCACGCCGCGCAGGATGTGCAGCACGCGGTCGTCCGGCAGCAGGACGTCGCGCGTGACGTCGCGGAGCTCGAGCATGGTCATCCGCCGCACACCGCCGGGTCGTACTGCGCCGGGTCGGTGCAGTCCACCTCGCCGGTGCCGCCGGGCACCGGGATGAACTCGAGGACGCGGTCGCCGGCGGCGAGGCCCTCGGTGACCTGGACGACCTCGCCGTCGGTCAGGCCGAGGCCGATCGCGCGCTCCTCGGGCTCGGCCCCCTCCGTGGCGACGACCCAGACGTTCCCGCGCTGCACGGTGCCCTGCACGGCGGTCACCGGGACGACGAGCGCGTCGGCGGCCGTGCCGTTGACGATCTCGAGGTCGGCCCCGAGGCCGGGGAACGCCGTGACGTCGGCGGGCACGGTGCACGTGATCGTGCCGGACGGCGTGGCCGCCGGGTCGGCGGGCTCGGCCGCGGGATCGGCTCCCGGCGCGGCGGGGGCCGCGGCGCCGACGCGCACGCCGGTGCACGTGAACGGCGCCGGCCCGCCCTTGAGCGTCACCTGCGCCTCGGCGGGCGCGCCGACGAGCCGGTACTGCTGGTCGGGCGTGAGCGTGCCGCTCACGGACAGCGTGCCGGGCGCGACCTGCGCCACGGTGTCGCCGACCGCGACGACCTGGTCCTTGAGCGTCGGCAGGCTGAGCGTGCCGCCGACCGGCGCGGTGACCTGCTGCACGACGACCTTCGGCTTGCGCTCGGTGACCGTCGTCTCGCCGGTGGTCGGGTCGGTGCGCGTCAGCGGCTCCTGCGGGGTCTCCTGGCGGACCTCGAGCACCGGCGTGCCGGCCTCGACGCGCTGGCCGTCGGTCGCGAGGACCTTGGACACGGTGCCCGCGAGCGTCGCGCGCACGGGGACCGACGGGTCCGCCACGACGGACCCGCGCACCGTCACGGCGTTGGTCACCGTGCCGGTCGTGACCTCGACGGTCCGGTCCACGACGGCGCCCGTGGGTCGGGCGCCGGTGGCCTCGGCGCTGACGTCGGCGCCCGCGAACGCGATCTTGACCAGCGCCACGGCGATCACCGCCCAGACGAGCAGGCGCAGGGCGGGGAAGACGTGACGGCGGACCACGGGCGCTCCTGGGGACGGTGCGGGCGCGGCCCGGGGGCCGGCGGGGGTGCGGGGGAGGGGGACGACGCGGACGCTACCGGTGCGCGCGCGCCGCCGGGCCCGGTTCGGCGACCGGGCCCGGTGCTGTCACGGCGGAGGTGGTGGGCGTCGGCGTCAGACGCCGCCGCGCAGGGCGGCGATCGGCTCGACGCTCGCGGCCTTGAGCGCGGGGTACAGCCCGGCGAGCAGCCCGATCGCGCCGCCGGCCAGCACGGAGAGGCCGACGACGCGCAGGTCGAGGACCGGCGTCCACGTCTGCGCGGCCGACACGACGACGACCACGGCCACGCCGAGGGCCGCGCCGAGCAGCCCCCCGAGCAGGCCGATGACCACCGACTCGACGACGAACTGCCCGGCGATCTGCCGGCGCGTGGCGCCGAGGGCGCGCCGCAGGCCGATCTCGCCGACGCGCTCGAGCACCGACAGCAGGGTCACGTTGGCGATGCCGACGCCGCCGACGAGCAGGGCGACGCCGCCGAGCGCGAGGAAGATCGTGCTGACGTCCGCCTGCACGTCCTGCTGCACGCGCGAGGCGGGCAGCGGCACCTGGACGGTGAGCGAGTCGGGTGCGTTCGGGTCGAGCGCGACCGGGAGCTGCTGGCCGACGACGCCGCCGGAGCCGACCGCGATGTGCAGGTGCAGCTCCGCGGGGGCGGCCAGGCCGAGGTCCGCGCGCGCCGTGCCGGTGGGCAGCACGACGGCACCCGCCATGTCGGTGCGCCGCGCGAGCCCGTCGACGACGCCGATCACCTGGTACGCGCGGTCGCCGATGAAGATCGACGGCTGCCGGTCGACGCGCTGCACGCCGAGCCGGCGTGCCGCGTCGGCGCCGAGCACGACCACGCGGTCGCCGCGGGTGTCGTGGCCCTCGTCGAACCAGCGGCCCTGCACGATGCGTCCCTGCAGCGCCTCGAGCGCGTGCGGCCCGGCGGCGAGCACCGGCGGGCGCGCCGTGCTCGCGGCCGACGGGTCGTGCACGGGGACGGCGGAGATCTCGGCGTCGCCGACGTCGAGCTCGGACACCAGCGCCGCGGCCTCCACGCCCGCGATGCGCTCGGCGCGCTCGGCGGCGTCCCAGGGCAGCCGCCCGAGGGCGCGCTGCTGACCGTCGAAGCCGTTGCTCGTCGCGGGCGCGGCGAGCGCCTGCGTCGCGGCGACGGCGTCGAACTGCTGGTTGATCCGCACGGCCGCGGTCTGCGCGAGGCCGACCGTCACGACGACGGACGCGATGCCGAGCACCGTGCCGAGGATCGTCAGGACCAGGCGGCCCGGGCGCGCACCGACGCCCGCGGCGGCCTCGGCGAGCAGGTCGCGCAGCCCGTAGCGGTCCGCGCGCGCGACGCGGTCCGTCACGGCGGTCACGCGATCTCCCGCAGCCGGCCGTCGGCGATCCGCACGCGGCGCTCGGCGCGCGCGGAGACCTCGTCGTCGTGCGTGATGACGAGCAGCGTGAGCCCCTCGGCGTGCAGCTCGTCGAACAGCTCGAGGACGCTCGCCGAGCTCTCCGAGTCGAGGTTGCCGGTCGGCTCGTCCGCGAGGAGCACCCGCGGGCGCGACACGACGGCGCGGGCGACGGCGGTCCGCTGCCGCTCGCCGCCGGACAGCACGGTCGGCAGGAAGTTCAGCCGGTGCGCCATCCCGACGCGCTCGAGCGCCGCCACGGCACGGTCGCGCCGCTCGGCGCGCGGCACGCCGCTGTAGACGGTGGCGAGCAGCACGTTCTCCAGCACCGTGCGGTGCGGGAGCAGGTGGAACGCCTGGAAGACGAACCCGATGCGGGTGGCCCGCAGCGCCGCGCGCTCGCGCTCGCCCGCCTCGGCCGTCGGCCGGCCGTCGAGCAGGTACTCGCCGGTCGTGGGGCTGTCGAGCAGGCCCAGCAGGTGCAGCAGCGTCGACTTGCCCGACCCGGACGGGCCGACGACCGAGAAGTACTCGCCCGCGTCGACCCGCAGGTCGGTCGGGTGCAGCGCGTGCACGGGCGGGTCCCCGGGGAACGAGCGGGTCACCCCGCGCAGCTCCACCACGGGGGCGCGGTCCTCGACCTGCTCGGGCGTCCCGCTG
>NZ_JBHUZW010000042.1:0-30379 GCF_042667215.1 Cellulomonas sp. NPDC057328
GTGCAGGGACCGGACATCAGGTCCCTGCACGATCGCGGGTTCGACGGGGGCGAGGGGGCTGCGTCCGTCGGGCGGCGGTCAGTCGCCCTTGACGTTCACCACCTGCCGCAGCACGTGCCGGACCTCCACCAGGTCGGCGGCGTCCGCCATCACCTGGTCGATGTCCTTGTACGCGGCGGGGATCTCGTCGAGGAACGCGTCGGTGTCGCGGTACTCGATGCCCTGCATCGCCTCCCGCAGCTGCGCCCGCGTGAACGTGCGCCGCGCCGCCGACCGCGAGTACGCGCGCCCGGCGCCGTGCGGGCTCGAGCACAGCGACTCGGGCTCGCCCCTCCCGACGACCACGTACGACGCCGTGCCCATCGACCCCGGGATGAGGCCCGCGTCCCCCGCGCGCGCGCGGATCGCGCCCTTGCGGGACACCCACACGTCCTCGCCGTGGTGGTGCTCGAGCTCGGTGAAGTTGTGGTGGCAGTTGACGCGCTCGTGCTCGACGACGTCCGCGCCCATGTGCTGCGCGAGCGCCGCCACGACCCGGTCCATCATCTCCTCGCGGTTGGCGACCGCGTAGTCCTGGGCCCAGCGCAGCTCGCGCACGTAGTGGTCGAACTCGTCGGTGCTCTCCTCGACGTACGCGAGGTCGCGGTCCGGCAGCGTGATCCCCCGGCGCCGGCACACGTCGGCCGCGACCCGGATGTGGTGCTGCGCGAGCCGGTTGCCGACGCCGCGCGAGCCCGAGTGCAGGAACAGCCACACCCGGTCCGCCTCGTCGAGGGACACCTCGATGAAGTGGTTGCCCGAGCCGAGCGAGCCCATCTGCAGGCGCCACCCGGCGACGTACGCGTCGGGCGTCAGGCCGATCGCCGCGGCGGCCTCCTCCAGCACGCCGACGCGATCCGCCGCGCTGTCGGTGAGGCGACGGTTCGCGGCCCCCGCGGACAGCGGCACGCGCCGCTCGACGTCCTCGCGCAGCGCCCGCAGCGGCTTCCGCGCGCCGCGCAGCTCGTCCTGCGTCCACTGCGTGCGGACCGCGATCATGCCGCAGCCGATGTCGACGCCGACGGCCGCGGGGATGAGCGCGCGCAGCGTCGGGATGACGCTGCCGACGGTCGCGCCCTTGCCCAGGTGGGCGTCGGGCATCAGGGCGACGTGCGGGTGGACGAACGGCAGCTCGGCGGTGCGCTCGGCCTGCTCGCGCGTCACCGGGTCGAGGACCGAGGCCCAGCTGACGAGGCGGTCGGAGAGGCGGGTGAAGGGCATGCGGCGATGCTCGCAGCGCGCCGGGGCGCCGTCACGCTCAATCGGCCGGCGCGATGTGGTCGTTCGGCTGTCGGTCGGCACTCGACGGCGCGCGCCCGCACCCGCTCCCATGGTGGCGGGAGGTGTGCCGTGACGTCGTCCACCGCAGCAGGTCGCGCGCGGCGGCGGGTGTGAGCACGCCGCGCCTGCGCGCGTCGCTGGACCGGGACGCCGTCACGCTCGGCGCCGGCGGGACGGCCGCCGTCGCGGTCACCATCCTGGATGAGGCGCAGGACGTGCCGCGCAAGGTCGTCTGGCACAGTCCTGGTCCCAGCGCAGCGCGCGCACGCGTGGTCGAGCTCGTCCGTGCCCTCCTCGAGGTACGCGGGTCGCGGTCCGGCAGCTCGACGCCGCGCCGGCAGCACACGTCCGCCGCGACCCGGATGTGGTGCTGCGCGAGCCGGTTGCCGACGCCGCGCGACCCCGAGTGCAGAAAGAGCCACACCGCGCCGGTCCGTCATCGCGTACCCCGACCTCGTCGCCGAGGCGCGGCACACCTGTTCGAGAACCGCCCGGTCCGCCGCCCCCCTACCGTCTGCGGTCGACAAGCCACGTCACCCGAACGCCGTAGTCCGCTGTGGCACAACCTCGTCGCCAGCCGCTTGTGTGATGTGTGTCACGTTCGTGTCGCTCGATTTGGCCACATTCGCGCCCCGCTATGACTAGCGTCATCGGTGCCATCAGGGCACGCGCGGACATCGGAGTCGCCTTGCGCTCATGAACAAGCGAGGGGGCTCTACATGCGAGGACGAGGACGAGGACGACGCACCATCGCGACGCTGGCGGTCGCTATCACCGCCCTGACGGGCACCGCGACCGCCAGCCAGGCCGCCACGACCACCGTCAGCGGCACCGTCAACTGCACCGGGTCGCGGACCATCTACACCACCGTGCGGTACATGCAGACGCCGGTGCGCACAGAGCTGTACCTGAGCAAGGCCTCCGGTGGCGTCCACAGCGGCTACGACATGCGGATCGGCACGTACATCGTCGCCAGTGGCTCCTACTGGGACTCGTGGTTCGAGGGTGCCGACCGCTACGGGGTCCTGCAGTCGGGCAACAACTACGTCAAGGACACCCGGTTCCGCCTGGGCGCCCAGATGGACCAGGCGTCCGTGGGCACGTGCTCGAACAGCTGGGCCGGGACGCTCTACTACTGATGAGCACGCACCGCACCGCATCCGTCGCCGTCCTGCTCGCCGTCAGTGGCTGTCTGCTGCTCGCCTCTTGCTCCTCGGACGAAGCGCCAGGGGAGGCACCTAGCGCCGCAGCTGAGGAGCTGCTCGGCCAGGACGACATCGTCGCCGAGTACGACGCCGTCGTCGCCGAGCTGGAGTGGCCGGAGGGACACACGCCACCTCCGCGCCGCGAGGACGAGGCCGGCTGGTCGTACCAGGCCGGGGTCGGGGCGACGGATGCGGTGATGGTGTGGAACTGCGTCTGGGGCAAGGCGTGGCTCGAGGCGCGCGAGAACGACCCGGCGGCTGCGGAGCACGCCTTGACGATGTACGCGGCGATCCTCGAGCGCCCGGAGTTCAAGCAGCACTTCGACCCCGAGAGTGCCCAGCCCGTCGTGCGGGGCATCATCGAAGACGCCCGGATGGGAGACCCGAGCGGGGTGCAGCGGGACGTGTCCGCGAACTGCTCGGACCAGGACACGTGAAAGACGCACGACGCGGCCGGCGTACCGCCCTGGTGGCAGCAGCAGCGGCTCTCGTCGCATCGGCTGGCTGCACCCCGGGCAGCGCGGACAGCGGGACGACCGCTGAGCCGCAGCCGGCCGGCGCACCGGCCACGACGACCGTCTCTCGGGGTGATCTCACCTCGGTGCTGGTCCTGAACGGCGTGACGGTCGCTCAGCCCGACGTCACGATCCGCGCCGGCGGCGCTGGGCCCCTCGACGTCCAGGCCGAGGAGGGGAAGAGCGTCGCAGCCGGGCAGGTTCTGGCGAGCATCGGCTCGGTGCCGCTGGTCGCACCGGCTGCTGGCGTCGTCACGAGGTGGCACGTACCGGATGAGGTGACCGTCCCTGCCGACCTGCCCGTCGCGGACCTGCGCTACACCGGGTTCGGCATCGACGTGAGCATCCCGGCCGAGCACGCCTACCGTCTGTACAGCGTGCCCGCGAAGGGCACGACCAACGTGACCGGCGGCCCGGGCGGGCTCCCGTGCGACGTCGTGCCGGCACCGGCCGCCCATTCGGCCGGCGGGACCACCGAGGGTTCCCTGGCGGAGGCGGGCGCGCGGTTCGTTTGCCTGCTGCCTGGCGACGCGCAGGTGATGGGCGGGCTCGAGGCGAAGGTCGGGCTGGAGACCGCGCGGGCCGAGGGCGTCCTGACACTGCCCGTCGAGGCCGTCTCGGGAGTGACGGGCTCGGGTGTCGTCACTCGCATCGAGGGCACCAGGCACAGCCGTGTCACGGTGGAGCTCGGCGTCTCGGACGGTCACCTGGTCGAGGTCCGTTCCGGCCTCGACGAAGGGGACGTCGTCCTGGCCTACGCGCCCGGCCTCGGATCCTCGTGACCGAGGACGGAGCCGCCGTCCTGCGCGCACGAAGCCTCGGGGTGCATGTCCCCCTGCGCTCCGGCGGCGTCCTGACGCTGGGTTCCGGCCTGGACGTGGACGTCGCCCCCGGCCGCAGCCTCGCTGTCGTCGGGCGGTCCGGGTGCGGCAAGACGACCCTCCTGGCGACCCTCGGTCTGCTGCGCACGCCGTCAGCCGGGCGCCTGTGGCTCATGGGCGAGGAGGTCACGGCGATCTCCGACGCCCGGGCAGCGCGGCTGCGCAACGCGCGGATCGGTTTCGTCTTCCAGGACTACTCGCTGGTCGCGCATCTGTCGGTCCTTGAGAACGTGCTGCTGCCGGTGGAGTACGGCGCGCGCATGCGCCGACGAGAAGCCCGTCTGGCCGCGTCGGCGCAGCTGGAGGCGGTCGGCCTTGCAGGGTTCGAACGGCGACGGCCGCGCCAGCTGTCAGGAGGAGAGCAGCAGCGCGTGGCCGTCGCGCGCGCCCTGGTGCGCCGGCCGCAGCTCGTCCTGGCCGACGAGCCCACCGGCGCACTGGACACCTCGACGGGTGAAAACGTCATGGCCCACCTGCTCGCAGCCTGTCGGCTGTCGGACGCCGCCGCGGTCGTCGTGACCCACGACGACGCCGTCGCGTCGGCGCTCGACGAGCGCGCTGAGCTGCGCGACGGAGCGCTGCACCGCCCGGTACCCGCATGAGCCGCGCGCTGCGCACGTGCGTGCACGACCTGCGCGCCCGGCCGCTACGCACGGTGCTGACCGCGCTCAGCATGCTCGTCGGCGTGCTCGCCGTCGTGGGCGTCTCTGCCGCGGACCAGCTGTCGACCGGGTACGTCATCGCAGCCCACGAGCAGCTCCGCGGACGGGAGGCGACCTACGCGCTCTCGACGACGATCACAGCGCAGGACGTGGCCGCCGCCCACCGATGGGTGGAGGGCGTCCAGGCGCGGATCGGGCCCCAGGACGCCGCCGCCGGGCTCGTCCTGGAGACAGCCGTACGAGCCGCGCCAGCGAACGGGGAGCCAGGAGCCGAGGGTCGTGCCCAGCAGGACCTGTCCGCCCGGTGGATCGTGGGCGCGCTCGACGACATCTACCGCCGCCCCCTCGTCACGGGGAGCTGGCCACGGGCAGGGACCAGCGCCGCACCATCCGTGGTGCTGAACGAGGCCGCGGCACGACGTCTGGAGGTCACGCGGGTACCGGCGACGCTCACCCTGGGGACTCCTCAGGACGGCACAGCGGCCGCGGCCGTCGCGGGCGTCGTCGCCGACGGGCTGCCCGAGCCGACGGTGTACGGCACGCTGGCGGAGGCCGCCGAGGTCTGGCCCGCGTCACTGCCGGCCGGGTCGGCGACCACCTACCTGAGGGCCGGCGTCGAGTCCTTCGGCGCTGCCGCGCCAGTCCTGCGTGAGGCCGCCGAGATCGCAGGGCTCGACCTCGTCGACCGCGACGTCCGCCGCGTCGACACCGTCGAGGAGGCGCGAGCCTCCGCGCGCGTCGTCCAGAGGGCCTTCGTCGCCTGCGCCGTGGTCGCCCTCGTGGTCGCGGGCATCGGCATCCTCAACATCGGGCTCGCGTCCTTGTCCGAGCGCGCCCGTGAGCTCGTCGTGCGCCGCGCGGTAGGGGCCCGCCGGCTCGACGTCTTCGTCCAGGTGCTCGGGGCCAACCTCCTGGTGGCCCTGATCGTGTCGTCCGGAGCCGTCGCCGTGGCGATGCTCGGCGTGTACGTGGTGGCTCCCGCCCTGACGTCGCACACGTTCATCGCCGATCCCGTGACCCTGCCCTGGCCGGCGGTGCTGAACGGGACCGCTGCGGCGGTACTCACGAGCCTGGCCGGCGCGGCGGTACCAGCCGTCTCCGCGACCCGCCTCGATGTCGCGGACGCCTTGAGGTCCTGAGCGCGGCGTCACCAGCCTCGGTGCTCGGTCCCGACCCGAGCACCGCGCGGCCGTGGCACCAGCTGCAGCCGGACGTCACGGCCCATCGGCGGGCGGGCCAGCACCCCATCCGCCGTGAAGCCCCGCGACGGTGCTGTGGGTGAGGAAGGGGTCCCGCTCGTGGAATCCGAGTGACGGGAGCACTGGAGGTCGCGGCTGCAAGCCGTCTGGTGGGACGGCGACGCGGACCGCAGGCACGTCCTCGAGCGGGCGGGTCCACGTTCCAGGACTCGGCGGACGACGTCCGGGGATCCGGTTGTTGGGGTTCCCGCCGAGAGCGGCACGCGCCGCTCGTCCTTGGTCAACTACGTGCGCACGGCGATCATGCCGCAGCCGATGTCGACGCCGACGGCCGCGGGGATGAGCGCGCGCAGCGTCGGGATGACGCTGCCGACAGTCGCGCCCTTGCCCAGGTGGGCGTCGGGCATGAGGGCGAGGTGCGGGTGGACGAACGGCAGCTCGGCGGTGCGCTCGGCCTGCTCGCGCGTCGCCGGGTCGAGGACCGAGGACCGAGGACCGGCTGACGAGGCGGTCGGAGAGGCGGGTGCAGGCATGCGGCGACCGTGGCAGCGGTACCGCGCACGGGCGTGTCCATTAGCGGCGGCCGTCCCCCGGCCGGTCGCTCAGGCGTGCGCGACCGGCCGCGCGCCCGGCGACGGCTGCCCCACCCGCCGCACCACCGCCTTCGCCGCCTCCATCACGAGGAACACGACCACCGCGACGCCGGCCGTCAGCCCCCAGCTCACCGGCCCGATCGGCGCCGAGTCGAACCACGCGTGCATGAATGGCGCGTACGTGAACACGAGCTGCAGCGCGATCAGCAGCCCGGCCGAGAGCCACAGGGCGCGGTTGCCCGTGAGCACCCGCCGGGTGAACGCCGAGCCGTTGAGCAGCCGGCAGTTGAGCAGGAACGCGAGCTGGCCGAGCGCGAGCATCATGACCGCGGCGGTCTGCGCGACGGCGTAGTCACCGGTGCGGTCGCGCTCCAGCAGGTAGACGACGAGCGTGGCCGCGCCGATGACCACCGAGGCGACGAGCACCACCGCGGTCGCCCGCCCCGACAGCACCTGCTCACCCGGCGCCCGCGGGGGCCGCCGCATGATGCCCGGCTCGGCGGGCTCGCCGGCGAGCGTCAGGGACAGGGTGAGCGCGGTGACGAGGTTGACCCACAGGATCTGCACCGGCGAGAGCGGCAGCGCCCAGCCGGCGAGCACGGCGACGAGGATGACGAGCGACTGCGCGCCGTTGGTCGGCAGGAGGAACACGACGGCCTTGCGGATGTTGTCGTAGATCCGCCGCCCCTCCTCGACCGCACGCTCGATCGTCGCGAAGTTGTCGTCCGCGAGGACGACGTCCGCCGCCTCCTTCGTCGCCTCCGTGCCCTTGATGCCCATCGCCACACCGACGTCGGCGCGCGTGATCGAGGGGGCGTCGTTGACGCCGTCCCCCGTCATCGCGACCACCTCGCCGTGCGCCTGCAGGGCGCGCACGATCCGCAGCTTGTGCTCGGGGGAGGTGCGGGCGTAGACGTCGACGTCCCGGACGACCGCAGCCAGGGCGTCGTCGTCCATGCCCTGCAGGTCGGCGCCGGTCAGCGCCGCCACGCGGCCCTCGGCCGGCGCGATCCCCAGCTCGCGGGCGATGGCCGTCGCGGTGCCGCGGTGGTCGCCCGTGATCATCTTGACCCGGATGCCGGCGGCGTGGGCCTCCGCGATCGCGGCGGTGGCCTCCGGGCGCGGCGGGTCGACGATGCCCACGACCCCGAGGAACGTCAGACCGCCGGCGAGGTCGTCGAGCGTGATCGCGTCGAGACCGTCGGCAGGCCGCACCGCGGCCGCGAGCACGCGCAGGCCGCGCTCCGAGAGGGCGTCGACCCGCTCCTCCCACGCGTCCCGGTCCAGGGGCACGAGCGAGCCGTCGGCGGCCCGCTCGGTGACGGCGCGGTCGAGCAGCCGGTCCGGCGCGCCGACCACGTGCGCGACGCGGACCGCCCCGCCCGGTCCACCGGTGACGACCTCGTCGAGCGTGGCGGCGAACTTGTGCGTCGACTCGAACGGCACCGCCCCGACGCGCGTGGCGGTGGCCCGGTCGAGGCCGGCCTTGGCGGCGAGCACGTCGAGCGCCCCCTCCGTCGGCTGGCCGACGACGCGCCAGCCGTCCTCGGTCCGCTCGACGTGCGCGTCGTTGCCGAGCCCGGCGGCGAGCACGAACGCGGCGAGGTCGGGGTGCGCGTCGAGGTCGGCCGTCGCGCCGTCGGCGGTGACGACGCGCCCGGTCGGGTCGTAGCCCGTGCCCTCCGCCGTGTACGTGCCCGCGGCGGTGACGACCGTGCGCGCGGTCATCTCGTTCTGCGTCAGCGTGCCGGTCTTGTCCGAGCAGATCGTCGTGGTGGACCCGAGGGTCTCGACCGCCTCCATCCGGCGCGTGATCGCGCGCTGCCGGGCCATCTGCTGCACCCCGAGCGCGAGCGTGATCGTCACCAGCGCGGGCAGGCCCTCCGGCACGGCGGCGACCGCGAACCCGATCGCCGCGGAGATCAGCTCCTCGACCTCCAGCCCGTGCACCAGGTACCCGACGAGCAGCATGACGACGGCGAGCACGCCGATGAGGACGGCCAGCTGCGTGCCGAGGCGCTCGAGCTGCCGCGCGAGCGGGGTGTCCGTCGAGTCCTGGTCGGCCACCAGCGTGGAGATGCGGCCGATCTCGGTGCCGGCGCCCGTCCCGACGACCACGCCCTCGGCGTTGCCTGCCGTCACGATGGTGCCCGAGAAGAGCATCGACGACCGGTCGCCGACGCCCGCGTCCGCGTCCGCGACGGCGTCGTCCTTGGTGGCCGGCACCGACTCGCCGGTCAGGGCGGACTCGTCGACCTGCAGGCCGGAGGACGCCAGCAGCCGCACGTCCGCCGGCACGCGGTCGCCGCTGCGCACCCGCACGACGTCGCCGACGACGAGCGTCGCGGCGTCCACCACCCCCCAGCCGCCGTCGCGCCGCACCTGCGCGTCCAGCGACTGCATCTTGCGCAGGCCCGCGAGCGCCGACACGGCCCGCCCCTCCTGCACGAACCCGATCAGCCCGGTCGCGACGATGACCACGACGATCACCGCCAGGTCGACCCAGTCGCCGACCAGCGCCTTGAGCACCGCGGCCGCGACGAGGATGTAGATGAGCACGTCGGCGTACTGGCTCAGCAGGCGCCGCAGCACGGACGGCCGGGGCGGCTCGGGCAGCTCGTTGCGGCCGTCGCGCGCGAGCCGGTCCGCGGCGTGCGCGCCCGCGAGGCCGTCGGGCGACCCGCCGACCGCCCGCAGCACCTCCGCCCCGGGCAGCGACCACGGCGCGGGCGGGACGGAGGTCCGGGTGTCGTCGGGTGCGGCGGTGGTCATCGGCGTGGCCCCTCGGCAGGCGGTCCCCCGCGGCGGCACCTGCCGCGAGGGCTTCCCTCGCACGGTACGCACCCGCGGTGCGTACCGCCCCGGACGGAGGTCCCACCGCCGGGACGACGCTCCCGGGGCGGGCGGGGTCGCCCGTCGCGCGGGTGCCGCGCACGGACCCCGGCCTCCGGGCGGCGGTCCTACCCGCCCAGCCGCTCGACGGGCTGGCGGAGGATGGTCCGCAGCCGCTCCGGTGCGGTGCGGCGGGGGTCACCGAGGTAGATCTCGTGGTGCCGGCCGGTCATCCGCAGTCCCTCGCCGGGGACCACGCGCTCGTGCAGCTCGGCGAGCACGGGACCCTCCGCGTCGTAGGGGCCGACGTGCAGCGTCTGCACGCACAGCCCCTCGTGCAGGTGCTCGAGCCGGACGTCGCCGGTCCGCGGGCCGTGCGTGCCGCGCGCGGCGGCCGCGCGCGCGGCCTCGACGTGGTCGGGGGTCACCGCGTCCGGGACCGCGATCATCAGCGTCCAGTCCCAGCGGCTCTTGTCGCGCGCGGACGTGAACGCCGCCATGTCGTCGGCCCACCAGAGCGCCTCGAGCGGCATCACCACGTGGTCGACGCCGAGCGCGTCCCGCAGCAGGAACTTGAGCCGGTACGCCAGCGGGTACAGCGACGCGACGGCGTCCGCGTACGCCTGCGACGTGTTCGGGTCCCCGTGCCCGTCGACCACGAGGTAGTCGAGCGGGGCGACGTCCACGACGTCGAACCGCCCGCGCCGCGCCGTGTACGTGGGGATCTGCTTCTTGAGGTCGACGGTCATCGGCTGACCTCGACGTCCCCAGCCGCCGACGCGTCAGCCGCGTCCGCGGGCTCGGCCGCCGCGCGTCCCCGCCGCGCCGCGAGCACGGTGCCGCCCGCGGACAGGGCGACCGCCGCCGCCGCGGTCCGGCCGGCGGCGGTCCGGTTGACCGCCAGGCACGAGGGGTCCGGGCCGTCCTCGGAGTCGACCGTGATGCCCGTCAGTGGCTCGGCCGCGCACGTGTGCCCCTCGGGGGACTCGCGCGGTGCGCCCAGCGAGACCCAGCACACCGCGACGGCCAGCGACGCGAGCAGCGGGGGCGCCCACGTCGCGGCGCGGCGCCCCCGCGTCGCCGTGCCCCGTGGCCGCCGACGCGCCGCCACCACCAGCGGGGCCGCCGCCAGCGCGGCGTACCCGAGCGTGGTGAGCCAGCCCACCGCCTGCCACGTCATCCCCGCGGCCCGCCCGCCGATCCCGGCGCGACCGCGTGGTCCGCGGTGTCAGGCACCGACGGCGTGCCGCGCGGCCCGCCCGGGCGCGGCGGCCTCGGGCGCGGCGACGTCGAGCGCGTCCTCGCGCGGCAGCACCCACGCCGCGCGCACGAGCGCCGCGTCCGCCGGGTCGAGGCCGGCGACGAGCGCGTCGAGGGTGACCTCGGCGACCAGCCACACGCACGCGACGTGCAGGCTGGCGCCACCGGGGTGCCAGTCGGCGTCGACGTCGACGACGACGGTGGCGCGCTCGCCGGCGGTGCCGGCGAGCCGGACGCGCTGCGCCACGGGCAGCGCACGGACGGGGTTGTGCGAGGGGTAGGAGACCTCACCGCAGGAGCACGAGACGACGACCATGGCCACAGCCTCTCCCCGACCACCGACATCGCCGCCGCTGCCACGCCGAGAGGGCCGGACGCGCGGCTCGCCGCGGGGCGGGCAGCCCACGGCAGTGGGCTCCCGCCGCCCGGTTGTCACGTGTCACCCCGCGCCGTAGCCTCGCCAGGCCGGGTCGACGACGACCCGGACCCGCTCGCGTCGGGCCGCGACCCCAGGCGGCCGAGGCGGCACAGGGCGGATTCACCCGTCGGTCCCCCCGGACCGCCAAGGAGGATCCCGTGCGCGCTGCACCCGTCCACCCCGCCCCCGACACGAGGGCACCCCGTACCCGGCGGCCACGCCGCCCCGTCCACCGGCTGACCGCCGCCGTCACCGCCGCGCTCGTCGCCGGCGTGGGCGCCGTCGCGGCCGTCGCGGCGGCCACTCCTGCCGCCGCCGCCCCGGGCGACATCGTCTGGCAGCAGGAGTTCGACGGCCCCGCCGGCGCGGCCCCCGACAGCCGGGTCTGGAACTACGACCTGGGCGCGGGCGGCTGGGGCAACGCCGAGCTCCAGGAGTACACGTCGTCCCGTGCCAACTCGGCGCTCGACGGCGCCGGCAACCTCGTCATCACCGCCCGCCGGGAGGCGGACGGCCGCTACACGTCCGCCCGCCTGCAGACCAACGACAAGGCCGAGACCCGCTACGGCCGCGTCGAGGCGCGCATCCAGATCCCCCGCGGCCAGGGCATCTGGCCGGCGTTCTGGATGCTCGGCGCGGACTTCCCGCAGAACGCGTGGCCGAACAGCGGCGAGATCGACATCATGGAGAACATCGGCCGCGAGCCGAACCTCGTGCACGGGACCATCCACGGCCCCGGCTACTCCGGCGGCGCGGGGCTGCTCGGCACCTACCAGCACCCGCAGAACTGGTCCTTCGCCGACACGTTCCACACGTTCGCGATCGACTGGCGGCCGGGCGAGATCGTCTGGTCGGTGAACGGCCAGGTGTACCACCGCGTGACGCCCGCGAGCCTGGGCGGCCGCCAGTGGGTGTTCGACAAGCCGTTCTTCCTCATCCTCAACGTCGCGGTGGGCGGGCAGTGGCCCGGCTACCCGGACGGCTCGACCCAGCTCCCGCAGCAGATGAAGGTCGACTACGTCCGCGTCTACGACAACGGCGCCAACGGGGGCGGCGGCACCGGCGGCGGGACCGGCGGGGCCCTGCCGACCGGCACCGGGACGATCCGCGTCGACGACCGCCTGTGCCTCGACGTCCCGTGGGCCGACCCGCGCGACGGCAACCCGATCCAGGTCGTCGGCTGCAACGGCAACGCCGCGCAGTCGTGGACGCGCGGCGCCGACGGCACGGTCCGGGCCCTCGGCAAGTGCCTCGACGTGAGCGGTGGCGGCACCGCCAACGGCACGGTCGTCCAGTTGTGGACCTGCAACGGCACGGCCGCGCAGCGGTGGACGTTCGACGCCGGCAGCCGCACGCTCCGCAACCCGCAGGCCGGCCGCTGCCTCGACGCCGCGGGCGGCACGCCGGTGCGCGACGGCCAGCGCGTGCACCTGTGGGACTGCTCCGGCGCCGCCAACCAGCGCTGGACGTTCTGACCGCACGACCTGACGGCCCCGGACCCCGCGGTCCGGGGCCGTCCGCGTGCGCCCGCCGAACATGCGCTTTGTCCGCCTTTCGGGCGATGTGGCGCAATCCGTCCGTGTGACGGACCATAGGCCCTCGACAGGGGACGTACCGGCACTCGTCGGGCGCCCGTCGATCGCACGGCCCCCGCACACCCGCACCGTCCGCCGCGGCGTGCCCGCAGGGGCAAGGGCCCGGACCGCCGGCCGGCGGCACGAGGCGACGAGAGCGGGGACGACACGCATGACGGACGGCACGCAGGAGACGACACGGCGCTGGAAGGGGATGACGATCCCCGCCGCGGGCACGTACGTGCTCGACGCCGCCCACAAGCGGGTCGGGTTCACGGCCCACCACATGATGGTGAGCCAGGTGCGCGGCGAGTTCTCGGCCGCGGCGGCGACGATCCGGGTGGGCGAGGACCCGCTGGACTCCCAGGTGACGGCGACGATCCGCACCGGCACGCTGACGACGCAGAACGAGGACCGCGACACGCACCTGCGCAGCTCGGACTTCCTCGACGTCGACCGGTGGCCGACCATCGAGTTCCGCAGCCGCCGGGTCGAGCGCCGCGTCGCCGACGACGCCATCGCGCAGTGGGCACGCCTGCGCAACCACCTGCCGGAGCGCTCGCGCGTCGCCACCGAGCTCGTCGAGCGGACCGTGGGCGTCGGCGGCCGGTTCACCGTGGTCGGCGACCTCACCATCTGCGGCGTCGCGCGCGAGGTCGCGCTCGACATGCACTTCGGCGGGGCGCGCACCGACCCGTACGGCCGCGACATCTTCGGGTTCTCCGCGACCACGGACTTCAACCGCGAGGACTTCGGCCTGTCGTGGAACGTCGCGCTCGAGGCGGGCGGCTGGCTCGTCGGCAAGCGGGTCAAGGTCGAGATCGCGGGCGAGGCGGTGCGCGAGGTCTGACGCGGGCCGACCTGCGCGTGCTCGACGCGCGCGGGAGGGTCCGGACCAGCACACTCCTGCCATGTCGCAGCAGCCCGACGCCATGCCCACCCACCCGACCGACGAGCAGACGCCGGTACGCCGCCCGGACGCGCCGCGCATCTGCGTCATGGCGACCACGCCGTGGCTGACGGTCACGGTCGAGGCGCCGACGACGCAGCCGGTGCGCGACGACGGCTCGGTCGTCGAGCAGCACCCGGAGGTGCACGTGCACCCCGGCGGGCAGGGGCTGTGGGTGGCCCGGATGGCGGAGTCGCTCGGCGCCGACGCGGTCGTGTGCGGGCCGTTCGGCGGCGAGGCGGGCATCGCGCTGCGCGCGCTCGCCGAGGCGGAGGGCATGGAGCTGCGAGGCGTGGCGTACAAGGGCGGCAACGGCGTCTACGTGCACGACCGCCGCGAGGGGGACCGCGAGGCCGTGGCGGAGCGGCCCGCTGCGCCGCTCGACCGGCACGAGCTCGACGACCTGTACGGCACGGTCCTCGTCGAGTCCCTGGAGGCGGACGTCACCGTCCTGACGGGGGCCGACCCGGCGCACGTGCTGCCGGCGGAGGTCCTCAGCCGGCTCGTCGGCGACCTGCGCGCGGCGGACCGCACGCTCGTCGCGGACCTGTCGGGCGACGCGGCGCGCGCGTACGTCGAGGCGGGTGGCGGCGTGCTGAAGATCAGCCACGAGGAGATGGCCGACGGCGGGTTCGCCGACGGCGACGACGTGCCGGCGCTGGTCACGGGCGCGCGGGCCCTGCTCGACGCCGGTGCGGAGGGCGGCACGCGCGCGGTCGTCGTCTCCCGCGCGGGCGACGGCGTGCTCGTCGTCACCCGCGACCGCGTGCACGACGTCGTGGCGCCCGAGACGACGGTCGCGGACCACCGCGGCGCGGGCGACTCGATGACGGCCGGCATCGCGGTGGGCCTCGCGCGCGGCCTGGACCTGGTCGAGGCGGTCCGCCTGGGTGCGGCGGCCGGCGCCCTGAACGTCACGCGGCACGGCCTGGGCACGGGTCACCGCGACCACATCGAGCGCTTCGCGGCCCGCGTCGAGGTCCGGGACCTGGGGCAGGACGGCCGCACGTCCGGCGACGCCTGAGACCGACCTCCCCGGCACGTGACGACCCGGCGACGCCGGTCTCACCGGCGGCCCCGACGGTGACCGCCGCGCGGGCTGGGGTCGCGGGAACCGGCGGGAGCGTGTCGGATGGAGCGGACGACGACTCCCCCGGCGCCCGGTCCCCGCGGGCCCGACGACTGCGAGGAGGCCGCCCGTGCGCGTGCTGGTGACGAACGACGACGGCATCGACTCCCCCGGCCTGGCCGCGCTGACGCGCGTGGCGCTCGAGGCGGGGCACGACGTGGTGGTCGCGGCGCCGTCGCACGAGTTCTCGGGCGCGAGCGCGTCGCTGCTCGGCGCGCAGGAGGACGGCCGGCTCGTCGTCGAGGAGCGCACGCCGCCGGGGCTGGACGGCGAGGTGCGGTCGTACGCGGTCGGCGCCGCGCCCGGGCTCATCGCGTTCGTCGCGGCGTACGGCGCGTTCGGCCCGAAGCCGCACCTGGTGCTGTCCGGGATCAACCGCGGCCCCAACACCGGCCACGCGGTGCTGCACTCCGGCACGGTCGGCGCGTGCCTCACGGCGTCGACGCACGACATCCCCGGGCTCGCGGTGTCGCTGACGGGCCACGCCCCGTCGCACTTCGAGTCCGCGGCCGCCTACGCGGCGCCCGTGCTGGCGTGGCTGGTCGAGACCGGCGAGCACGACCGCGTCCTCAACCTCAACGTGCCCGACCTGCCGCTGGACCAGGTCAAGGGTCTGCGACCCGCGCACCTCGCCCGCGTCGGCGCCGTGCAGGCGCAGGTGCAGCACGAGGACGCCGGCTACCTGACGCTGACGTACGCCGACGTCGAGCTGGACGAGGACCCGGACAGCGACGCCGCGCTCGTGGCCCGCGGCTGGGCGACGATCTCCCAGCTGCGCGCCCCCGTCGCCGACGCCCACGTGACGCTCCCGGAGCTGGGCCCGCTGGCCTAACCCGCGTCCGCCGGACCTCTCAGACGCCGCTCCTGTGCGATGACCAGATCGAGCGTCGCGCAGCAGCGGCCGGCCAGCCCTCGCGAGGGCGGCGCGCGCCGTCAGCAGGCGGCCGGGGTCACGCCATCCACGCAAGGGCTCCCGCCACCGCGGACCCGACGATGAGCGGCCGGATGTCGACGGACACACGCCAGGAGCAGGTGCGCCGAACGCCCGACGTGCTCCGCCGGGCCGAACGTGACTCCTCGATCGCCTGGAGGGCTCGCCGGGCGCCTGGTGCCCCGGACAGTGCGGAGAGCAGGGATCCGGAGTAGGTGAAGGGGACGATCTCGCCGGCGGTCGTATGCAGCACGACTGCACCTGCCAACGTCAGCTCGACCCGTTCGATGCACCCCCACGGCAACTGGTGAGCGGTGGCGATCTGCCTCACCAGCAGACCCTCCGGGACGACGAGGACCGCGGGCCGGAGGGTCACGTGCCACACGAAGGTCGTCAGTGCCAGAACCACGGTCGCGCCCACCCACCGAGCCAGAGGTGCCTCGTTGACCCCATCCCCGGAGTCCTTCGCGAGGGCGGCGAAGGCAGCAAGAGCGACGCCGGCTCCGCAGCACACCGCACCGAGCGTCGCGGTCCACCGGCTCTGCAACCTCACGGCGCCACCGCCGATGTCGCGTGCGGCCGATCGATCTTCTGTCCCAAGCGCCCGTCCCCCTCGCCCGCCAGCAGTGCCCGGAGATCCCGAAGCAGCATGCCGTTACTCCTGGATCATCGGCGCGCCGACGAGTTCACTGAACGGTCGCGTCCGGTCGCGCGCGTCTGGGCGACGTTCTCCCGGTGCGCGCACCCGGTCGCCAGCAGGGACGTGGTCGCCGAGCAGTTCCTCGTCGTGGCCGTCGGCGCCGGTGGACTCCTCGAGCTCGACCGGGCGCCCGGAGCGTCGAGCTCGCACAGGGTGTGGTGCTCGCGGCGGCCACCGGGCGAGTCCGCGAGCGCATCCGTCGTTGTCCCTCGCGCGTGACGGCCACCATGGCCGACGGCACGGAACACTCCTCGGAGACGTTCGTCGAGGCTCTCGCCCTCCTTCCCAGGCCGGGCTGGCGGCGTCGCGGGCGCCCGTCGGCTGCACGCCGTACCGGACCTGACCTGCCGGGCGACGGCACCGACCTCGTCGCAGCGGTCAGCCCAGCGCGACCGCGATCAGCAGCATCGTCACCAGGAAGCCCGTGACGAGGTTGAGCCACAGGAACGTGCGCCACCCGGCGTTGGCGCGCTCGCAGTCGGCGTCCGTGACGCCGCGGAACCGCCACGTGCTCACGGCGTACGGCAGGGGTAGCAGGGCGGCGAGGACGCCGGGCCACGGCAGCGCGAGCAGCACGAGCGCGGCCACGACGTAGCCGGCGGTCGCGGCCCGGACGGTCGGCCGCGCGCCGAGCACGGTCGCGACCGACGCGATGCCGCCCTCGCGGTCGGCCCGCACGTCCTGCACGGCCCCGAACGCGTGCGACGCCATGCCCCACAGCACGAACGCGACCAGCACGGGCCACGTCGTGCGCGCACCGAGGTCCGCGTCCGCGAGCACCAGCGCGTACAGCAGCGGCCCGACGAAGTGCGTGGCGGAGGTGAGCGAGTCGAGGACCGGCCGCTCCTTGAACCGCAGCACGGGTGCCGAGTAGGCGACGACCGCGAACAGGACCACGGCGAGCACCAGCCCCGCCGCGACCGAGCCGAGCGCCAGCAGCCACACGACGAACGGCACGGTCGTGACGACGCACGCGACGAGGATCCGCCGGTGCACGGACCGCGCCCGCGCCGGGTCGACGAGGCCGCCCTCGATGCCGCCCTTGCGCGGGTTGCGCAGGTCGGACGCGTAGTCGAAGACGTCGTTGATGCCGTACATCAGCAGGTTGTAGGGGATCAGGAAGAACAGCGTCCCGACGACGAACGCGACGTCGACGCGCCCGTCCGTCGCCAGCAGCCAGCCGGCCGCGAACGGGTAGGCGGTGTTCACCCACGAGAACGGCCGCGACGCCGCGAGCACCTCACGCACGGGTCGAGCCCTCCTCCTCGGCGGCGCGGCGGGACCGGCCCCACCGCGTGCGCCCCAGCACGGTCCACAGCACCGGCATGCCGACCGCGGCGGCGACCGCGTACGCGAAGTCCTCGAGCGGCGCGCCCCAGACGTGCACACCGAGGATCTTGTCGGGGTCGAACACGTACAGGCCGACGTCGATCATCAGCGTGTCGAACACGGCGGTGAGGACGCAGACGAGCAGCACCGCCCCGAGCACGGGCCCGCCGCGCAGGCGCCGCAGCACGGGCCACGACACGGCGAGCAGCACCGCGAGGACGATCACGTTGAGCACGATGTTCGTCACCGGGCCACCCCCTCGGCGCGCCGTGCGTCGCGGGCCGCGAGCACGCGCTCGAGCCCCCGCCACGCCAGCAGCGACACGTAGCAGAGCAGCGTGAGGAAGAACGCCTCCTCGACCGGCAGCTCCGGCGCGAGCAGCAGCCCCGTCATGTGCGGGGAGTCGCCGCGCGCGAAGATCCCGAGCAGCAGCCCGGCGACGTCCCACAGCAGGAACGCGACGACGCCGATGCCGACGGTCCAGGCCGCGCGACGCGCGTCGTCGAAGAACGCGAGCCGCCACCGGTGGTCGCACAGCGCGAGGCAGCCGAGCGAGACGAGCAGCGCCGCCAGGTACGCGAACGCGATCACGCGCGGCCCCGCACGACGTCGCTCCACAGCCCGCGGGGCAGCGCCGAGCCCAGGTAGCCCGGCCGCAGCGGCGCTGCCAGCGGGCGCGCCGACGTCTCCCCCAGCAGCCGCTTGGCCACGAGCTCCGCGCCGATCAGCACCATCGGCAGCCCGACGCCGGGCATCGTGCCGCCGCCGACGTGCACGAGGTTCGGCACGTGCCGGGAGGTGACGCCGGGCCGGAACATCGCCGACTGGCGCAGCGTGTGCTCCATGCCGAGGGCCGTGCCGCGCCAGGCGTGCAGGTCGCGCGCGAAGTCCGCCGGGCCGACGACGCGCCGCACGACGACGCGCGAGCGCAGGTCGGGCACGCCCGCCCACGTGCCCACCTGGTCGAGGAACCGGTCGGCGTGCGCGTCGAGCTCGCCCGGGCGCGCGCCGATCGCCGGGTCCGCGGGGAACGGGACGAGCACGAACAGGTTCTCGTGCCCGGGCGGCGCCGCGGTCGGGTCGGTGGCGCTCGTGCGCGAGACGTACACGGACGCGACGTCCGGCACGCGCAGCGCGTCGGCGCGCGACCCGCGGTCGGTGCCGAGGATGGCGTCGAAGTTGGCGGGCCAGTCGCGCGTGAAGAACAGCGAGTGGTGCCGCAGCTCGGGCAGCGCGCCGCGGACGCCCGCCATGACGAGCAGCGCGGAGATGCCCGGCCCGCGGTCGTCCCAGACGCGCGCGGGCAGGTCGGCGTGCCGCTCGTCGAGGAGCGCCGTCTCGGTGTGGTGCCGGTCGGCGCCCGAGACCACGACGTCGGCGGGCAGGAAGGTCCCGTCGGCGAGGTGCACGCCCCGCGCGCGGCCGGTGCGGCGCGGGTGGCGCAGCGAGCGCGGCGCGTCCTCGACGTCGATCGCGACGACGTCCGCCCCCGTGCGCACGTCGACGCCCTCCTCGACGGCCGCCTTCTCCAGCGCCTCGACCAGCCGGTACACGCCGCCACGCGGGTACGAGACGCCGGCCGACAGGTCGAGGTGCGTCATGAGGCTGTAGAGCGCGGGCACGCGGTACGGCGACGAGCCGAGGAACACGGCGTGGTAGCTGAGCACCTGCCGGAGCACGGGGTGCTCGACGGTCGCCGCGACCTTGTCCGCGAGCGACCGGGTGAGCAGCTGCGCGAGGGTGCGGCCGCGGCGGACGACGTCGGCCGACAGCGCCCGGTCGGGGCGCTCGAACGTCGTGTACAGGAAGTGGTCGAGCGCGACGCGGTACGCGTCGGACGCCTCGTCGACGAACCGGCGCATCCGCGCGGCGGCGCCCGGCTCGAGCGCGTCGAAGTGCGCGGCGTTGGTGTCCCAGTCGGCCGTGACGTCGAACGGCGCGACCGCCGGCTGCGTGCCCGGCTCGGGGAACAGCCGGTACGCCGGGTCGAGCGGCACCAGGTCGATCTCGTCCGACAGCCGGCGACCCAGCAGGGCGAACGTGTGCTCCATGACCTCGGGCATGAACCACCAGGACGGCCCGGTGTCGAAGCGGAAGCCGTCGACCTCCCAGGTGCCCGCGCGCCCGCCGACGCGCTCGTGCCGCTCCAGCAGCGTCACCCGCGCACCGCCGCGCGCCAGCAGCGCCGCCGTGGCGAGCCCGCCCACGCCGCCACCGACGACGACGACGCGCACCGGCCCCGTCACGGCCGCCGCCCCGCGGTGGTGCGCGCCCCCGCGGCCGCCCGCGCCGCCGCGACGAGCCGCGTCGCCACCGGGCGCGCCCGCCGCGCGGCCGCGCCGGCCACCGCGCGTCCCACGACGCCGCCGACGACGGCGGCCTTCTCCGGTCCGGGCACCCGCACGCGTCGTCCCTCCAGGTCCTCCGCCGGCGTGGTCGCCAGACGGTCCAGCAGCCGCGCGTACAGCGCGAGCGTCGCCTCCACGGCCACCCGGGCGCGCGGCGGCAGCTCGGGCAGCGCGGCGCGCGCGACGGCGAGGTCGTGCTCGACCTCGTCGAGGACCGCGCGCACGTCGGCGTCCGTCAGGTGCTCGGGGTCGACGTCGGGGAAGTAGCTGCGCCCGAGGTCGCCCCGGTCCGCGCCGAGGTCGCGCAGGAAGTTGATCTTCTGGAACGCGGCGCCCAGGCCGCGCGCACCCGCGACGGCGGCCGCGGACGGCTCGACGGGCGGGTCGCCGGGGCCGCGCTCGGCGTCGAGGAAGACGCGCAGGCACATGAGCCCGACGACCTCGGCGGAGCCGTAGACGTACCGCTCGTAGCTCTCCCGGTCGTGCGTGCGCACGGTCAGGTCGGCGCGCATCGACGCGAAGAACGGGTCCACCTCGGCGTGGCCGATGCCCGTGCGGCGCGCGGTGCGGGCGAACGCGTGCACCACGACGTTGGTGGAGTACCCCGTCACGAGCGCGCGCGCCGTCTGCGCCTCGAGCTCGTCGAGCTCGGCGCCGGCGTCCGGGCCGCGGTACGTGTCGACGACCTCGTCGGCGAGCCGCACCAGCGCGTACACCGCCTCGATGTCGCGGCGCGTGCGCGGGCCGAGCAGCCGCGTGCCGAGCCCGAACGACGTCGAGTAGGCGCGCAGCACGACCGCGCTCGCCCGTGCCGCGGTGGCGTCGTACAGGCGTGCGCCCGTCGTGTCGTCGTCCGGTGTGCGCATGCCGTCCGTGGCGTCCCTCCGTGCCGCGCGGCGAAGGTCGCCGCCGTCGTCGCGCGCACCGGCCGCGCCGGTGCCCGTGCCCGTCGGCGCGGGCAGGCCGGTGCCGTGCCCGCGGTCCGTCCCCACCCGTCAGTGCCCGCGTGCGACGAGGTCGTCGACGACGCCCGCGAGGTACCCCGCGAGCGGCTCCGGCAACGTCGTCGTCGCGAGGGTACGCGCCATGTCCGCCGTCCGGCGGGTCAGCGACCGCGCCTCGTCGAGCGCCCCGCAGTCCCGCATGACGTCCCGCACGCGGGCCGCGCCGGCCTCGTCGAGCTCGGGCCGGCCGACGTGCGTGCCCAGCACCGCGCGCCCGGCCGCGTCGGCGCGCGCCCACGTCAGCCGCAGCAGCTCGGTGCGCTTGCCGGAGCGCAGGTCGGACAGCACGGACTTGCCGGTCGCGGCGGGGTCGCCGAAGACGCCGAGGTCGTCGTCCGTGAGCTGGTACGCGAGGCCCAGCGCGGTCCCGACGAGCGCGAGCGCGGTGCGGTGCTCGCGGGACGCGCCCGCCACCACGGCGCCCGACTCGAGCGGCACGCGGAACGAGTAGGCGGCGGTCTTCAGCTCGGCGACCAGCAGCGTGTCGACGTCCGTGAGGGCCTGCACCTCGCCGCGGACGTCGAGCAGCTCGCCGGCCACCGTCGTGTCGACGCCCGACGCCAGCAGCCGCACGAGCTCGCCGACGACGTGCGCGGGCACCGAGGCGCGCGCGACGAGCGCGAACGCCTGCGCCAGCGCGGTGTCGCCCGCGAGCAGCGCGGCCGCGCCCACCTGGTCGTGCTGCGCGGCGCCCGTGACGCCGGCCGCCGCGAGCCGCGCCCGCGTGGCACCCGCGACGTTGGGCCGGCCGCGGCGCACCTCGTCGCGGTCGAGCAGGTCGTCGTGCACGAGCATCGCGGTGTGCAGCATCTCCTGCGCGGCCGCGACCGGGGCCACCGCGTCGACGTCCGCGCCGCCGAGGCCCAGGTACGCGCTCACCGTGAGGCGGGGACGCATGAGCTTGCCGCCGAGCACCGCCGCGAGGTCGGACCACAGGTACCCGTGCTCGGCCGCGAGCGCGCGGCCGTGCCGGACGCGGTCGTCGACGGCCTCGACGAGCAGGCGCTCGGCGGCGGCGGTGACGCGCTCGACCTCGTGGGCGAGCGCCACGCGCGCGTCGCTGGCGGGCACGGAGCCACCGGTCGGCGTGCCCGCCGGCGGCGTCCGGACGCCCGTCCCGACGCGGTTCTCGGCCACGGCGGGGCCGTCCTGCACGTGCCGCTCGTCCATTCCCCGCCCGCCCCTCGTCCGGAATCGCTCAGCGTACTGAGCATCTGCACCGCCGCCACCGGGGACTTCCGGTCGAGCGCCACGCCCGGATGCACCCTGTGTGGAACTGTTCGGTCATGTTCGATCGTGTTGGAAAACCGGTCCGCACCGGCTAGGCTCGCCCCCATGACGTGGATGGTGACGGGCGGGGCGGGGTACATCGGGGCGCACGTCGTGCGGGCGTTCCTCGACGCGGTGGGACGGACCGGCGACACCACGCTCGCACCGGTCGTGCTCGACGACCTCTCGAGCGGGCACCGCGGGTTCGTCCCGGACGACGTGCCGCTCGTCGAGGCGTCCGTCGTCGACACCGACGCCGTGCGCGCGGCCCTCGTCGAGCACGGCGTCACGGGCGTCGTCCACCTCGCCGGCTTCAAGTACGCCGGCGTCTCCGTCGAGCGCCCGCTGCACACCTACGAGCAGAACGTCACGGGCACCGCGCACCTGCTCGCCGCGATGGCCGACGCGGGCGTCGGCAGCATCGTGTTCTCGTCGTCCGCGGCCGTCTACGGCACCCCGGACGTCGACGTCGTCACCGAGGACACCCCCACCGCACCCGAGTCGCCCTACGGTGAGTCCAAGCTGGTCGGCGAGTGGCTGCTGCGCGACCAGGGACGCGCGACGGGCCTGCGGCACACGTCGCTGCGGTACTTCAACGTCGTCGGGTCCGGCCACGCCGACCTGGTCGACTCCAGCCCGCACAACCTGTTCCCCCTGGTGCTCGACGCCCTGACGGCCGGCCGCACGCCGCGCATCAACGGGGACGACTACCCCACGCCCGACGGCACGTGCGTGCGCGACTACGTGCACGTCGCGGACCTCGCCGTCTCGCACGTCGCGGCGGCCCGCGCGCTCGCCGCGGGGCGCGACCTCGAGCGCGTCTACAACCTCGGCTCGGGCGACGGGCTCTCCGTGCGGCAGATCATGACGACGGTCGCCGAGGTCACCGGCATCGCCTTCGAGCCGGAGATCGCGCCGCGCCGGCCGGGCGACCCCGCTCGGATCGTCGCGTCGGGCGAGGCCGCCGCACGCGACCTCGACTGGCGCATGCGGCACACGGCGGCCGACATGGTCGCCAGCGCCTGGGACGCCCACCGCCGCGCCACCGCCTGACGGGTCAGCGGACGGCCGGCTCCAGCGCCTGCAGCCGCGGCAGCATGCCCGCGAACCGCTCGAGCTCCCGCTCGCTGCCCGCGTAGACGCCCTGCGCGCGCGGCCAGTGCACGACGACGTCGCCGAACCCGAGCGCCGCCGCCCGCTCGACGCCCTCCGCCGCGAGGTCGGCGTCCGTCAGCGAGAACGTCGGCGCCCCGTCGAGGCTCAGCCAGCGGGGCACGCGGACGCCGGCGGCCTGCTCGACCTCGTCGAACGCGTCCGCCATGCGGGCGAGCCCGTCCCACCACGCCTTCTGGTCGGCGCCGGCGTCCCCCGAGCCGACGCCCGTGCCGGGCCCGTACGTCGCCCAGCCCTGCCCGTGCCGGGCCGCCAGCGCCATGCCGCGCGGCCCGTTGGCGGCGACGACGAACGGCGTCCGCGGACGCGCGAGCGTGCCCGGCACCATGCGCGCCGCGTGCGCCGCGTAGAACTCCCCCGCGTGGTCGGTGACGGGCTGCGTGAGCAGCGCGTCGAGCACCTCGAGGAACTCCGCGAACCGCCGGGTGCGCTCCGCGCGGGTAGGCGCCGGCCCCAGCACGCCCGCGTCCCAGCCCTCGCCCCCCGCGCCGACGCCGAGCACGAACCGGCCGCCGGAGACGTCGTCGAGGCCCATGACGTCCTTGGCGAACGGCACCGGGTGCCGGAAGTTCGGCGACGCGACCCATGTGCCCAGCCCGATGCGCTCCGTGACGGCCGCCGCCGCGGCGAGCAGCGGCACGGTGGCGAACCACGGCTCGTCGGCGAGGTCGCGCCACGCCAGGTGGTCGTACGTCCACGCGTGGTCGAAGCCGAGCTCCTCGGCGCGGCGCCAGCGCTCGCGCGCCGTCGACCAGCGCTCCTGCGGCAGCAGCACGACCCCGACCCTCACCACGGGTGCACGCTAGCCGACCCCCGCGGTCATACCGGTGGCGACGGGAGTGCAACCCGGTCGTGACAGGTGCGCCCGGCGCGACCTACCCTCGGACGTCATGGACCTCGAGGTGCGTCACCTGCGCATGGTCGCCACGGTCGCCGAGCACGGCAGCGTGACGAAGGCGGCGGCCGCCCTCGGCCTCGCCCAACCGGCGCTCAGCGCCCAGCTCTCCCGCATCGACCGGGCCCTCGGCGGTCCGGTCTTCGTGCGGGACCACCGCGGCGTGCGCCCCACGCCGCTCGGCACGCTCGTCCTCGAGCGCGCCCGCACCCTGCTGCCGGCCATGGACGCGCTCGTGCTCGACGCGCACCGCGTCGCCCGGTGCGGCGAGGTGCCCGACGGCCTCCGCGTCGCCGTCGTCGGGTCGGCGCTCGCCGCGGCGTTCGCACGCCGCGTCGACGGCGGCTGCGACGGGCAGACCCTGCTGCGCACGGGCTGGTCCGCGGCCGCCGCCGCGACCGACCTGGCGGAGGGCGCGCACGACGTCCTGCTCGTCGGGCTCTGCGCCGACGCCCTGCCGCCGGCCGCGCCGGGCGTGCACTGGCGGCTGGTCGGCACCGACGCGGTCCAGGTCCTCGTGCCGTCGGACCACCCGAGCGCCGACGAGGCCGACCTCGCCGCGTTCGCCGACGAGCGCTGGCTCAAGGCGCCCGGCGACAGCTGCTTCGCGTCGTGCTTCGTCGCCGCCTGCTCGCGCGCCGGCTTCGCGCCGCACGCGCCCAGCGAGTGCGAGCGGTCCGCGGGCGTCGAGCTCGTGCGCGCCGGGGCCGGCGTGGGCCTCGCGCAGCCGTTCGGCAGCCCGCCGGACGGCGTCCGCGCCGTCGCTCTGCGCGGGCGCCCGCTGCTGTGGTCGACGTGGCTCGCCGTGCACGACGCCGCCCCCGAGGGCCTGCGCGCCCGGCTGCTCGCCGCCGCGCGGGCCGCCCGTGCGGACGGCCTCGCCGCCGCGGCGGGCGGACGCGGGCTCGCCGCGGTGCCGACCGACGCACAGGCGGTATGACCCAGGCGGGATGTATCCATGACGGCGGTCACGCCGTACGGTGACTGCACGGCTCCCACCGACGAGAGGCAGTCCCCCATGACCATGACCCGCACCCGGCGCGTCGCGCTCTCCGGCGCCGCCGCGCTGACCCTGCTGCTCGGCCCGCTCGCCGCCGGCAGCAGCGCGACGCCCGCCCCCGCGGCGGCGCCCGCCGCGGCCGACGCGTCCGCCGACGTCCCCGCCGAGATGCTCGACGCGATGGAGCGCGACCTCGGCGTCCCGCGCGAGAAGGCCGTCCAGCGGCTCACCTTCCAGACGGACGCGGCCACGCGCGTCCGCACCCTGTCCCAGTCGCTGGGCAGCACCTACGCCGGCGCGTGGGTCGACCCGGCCGCCGGAACCGTGCACGTCGCCACCACCGCGCCGCAGCGCGTCAAGGGCCCGGTCGCGAAGGGCGTCACCGCCGTCGCCGCCACCCGGTCCCTGAGCGACCTCGAGGCCGTCGGTGCGCGGCTCGACGCCGCCGGCCTGCCCGCCGACGTCGCCACCTGGTACGTCGACGTGCGGACCAACAAGGTCGTCGTCGAGGCCGTCGGCCAGGACACGGCGGCCGCCGCGGCGCTCGTCGCCTCCGCCGGCGTGCCCGCCGACGCGGTGCAGCTCGCCACGACCGCCGTGGCGCCCAGCACGTTCATCGACGTGGTCGGCGGCAACGCGTACTACATCAACAACAGCAGCCGCTGCTCCGTCGGGTTCGCCGTCCAGGGCGGCTTCGTCACCGCCGGCCACTGCGGCCGCACCGGTGCGAGCACCACCAGCCCGTCGGGCACGTTCCGCGGCTCGTCGTTCCCCGGCAACGACTACGCCTGGGTGCAGACCGCGTCCGGCAACACGCCCGTCGGCGCCGTGAACAACTACTCGGGCGGCCGCGTGGCGGTCAAGGGCTCGCAGCAGGCGGCCGTGGGCGCCTACGTCTGCCGCTCGGGCAGCACGACGGGCTGGCGCTGCGGCACGGTGCAGGCCTACAACACCTCGGTGCGCTACGCGCAGGGCACCGTGTCCGGCCTGATCCGCACCAACGTCTGCGCCGAGCCGGGCGACTCGGGCGGCTCGCTGCTGGCGGGCAACCAGGCGCAGGGCGTCACCTCCGGCGGCAGCGGCAACTGCCGGACCGGCGGCACGACGTACTTCCAGCCGGTCAACGAGATCCTCTCGGCCTACGGCCTGCGGCTCCTCACCAGCTGACCGACGTCGGCCGACCGACGTCGGCCGACCGGCCCACGGGCCGGTGCGCCCCGGGACGCCCCCTCGCGTCCCGGGGCGCACGCGTGCCCCCCGGTCGCGCCGTGGCCGCGGTCCCGTCGTGCCCGCCGCCCCCGCGTCGGGCCGGACGCGCGTCAGCCCCAGCCGAGCGCGTGCAGGCGGTCGTCGTCGATGCCGAAGTGGTGCGCGACCTCGTGCACGACCGTGACGGCGACCTCCTCGACGACCTCGTCGCGGTCGGCGCACAGCGCGAGGGTCGGGTGCCGGTAGATCGTGATGCGGTCGGGCAGCGAGCCGGCGGCCCAGAACTCGCCGCGCTCGGTCAGCGGGGTGCCCTCGTACAGGCCGAGCAGCTCGGGGTCGTCGGCGGGGGCGTCGTCCTCGACGAGCACGACGACGTTGTCCATCATCGCCGCGAGCTCGGCCGGGATCTCGTCGAGGGCGTCGCGCACCGCGTCCTCGAACTCCTCGCGCGTCATGTCGACCACGCGCCCATCCTCCCCCGCCGGGCCGGGTCCCGGGGCAGGTGGCGGGGCAGGTGGCGGGGCAGGTGGCGGGGCAGGTGGCGGGGCAGCGGCGTGCGCGCCAGGAGGCGTTTTGGCGATCGGGCCGACGACCACGTATGGTTATCACCGGTCTTCCGACGCCTCGACGTCCGGGGCGGACAACGCCCTCATCGTCTAGCGGCCTAGGACCCCGCCCTTTCACGGCGGTAGCACGGGTTCGAATCCCGTTGGGGGTACGGACCCTGCGAGAGCAGGATCAGCAAGGTAGTAGGTAGCAAGGTAGTAGGTTTTGCAGCGGTCACGGCCGCTTCAAGGCCCCGTAGCGCAGTTGGTTAGCGCGCCGCCCTGTCACGGCGGAGGTCGCGGGTTCAAGTCCCGTCGGGGTCGCTGCGAGGGCCGGTCTTCGGACCGGCGCTCTCGCATCGAGGCTCTGTAGCTCAGTTGGTAGAGCGTTCGACTGAAAATCGAAAGGTCACCGGATCGACGCCGGTCGGAGCCACCTCAGACGGCCCCGCGGGACGCCCGCCGGGGCCGTCGCTCTGCCCGGGACCGGATCGCCCCCGCCGGCCTCACACCGCGGCCCTCGCCGCCCTCGCGCACCGCGGCCCTCGTCGCCGCCCTTCCGCACCGCGGCCCTCCGTGCCGCCTCGTGCCGTCCGTCCGGATCGGGACCGACGTCCCGCCCGGACGCGTCCTGCCGCTCCTACCGTGGGTCGCACCGAGTCCCCCCCACGAAGGACCGTCCCGTGACGACGACGACCCCCGACCGCCCCCAGCCCCGACCGCCGGCCCCGGGCACCCGTCCCACCGCCGCCGGCACCCACCTCACCGGCCCGCTCATCCCCGTGCCGACCGCGACGCACCCGGCCGGCGACCTGGTGCACCCCTGGGCCGACTGACGCGGGCGGACCGCGGACCGACCGCGCGCCCGCGCCGCCCCGACGGCACCGCGGGCCGCTGACCTCGCGCGACGGCCGGTGCACCGGCAGACTGAGTGCTCCGCAGACCCCGCCCCGCGGGGGCACATCGCAGGAAGGTCGTGGAGATGGTCACGCACTCCGGGTGGGCGAGCGACACACGCCCCGACGCACCGCAGGACCACCGGTCCCTCGGCCAGCTGGTCAGCGACCTCAGCGAGCAGGCCTCGCGCCTGGTGCGCGCCGAGATCGACCTCGCCAAGGCGGAGATGGCCGCGAAGGCCAAGCAGGCGGGCATCGGCGCGGGCCTCCTCGCCGCCGCGGGCGTGCTCGGGCTGTACGCGTTCGGCACGCTGCTGGCGACGATCATCATCGCGCTCGCGAACGTCGTCGACGCCTGGCTCGCGGCCCTCATCGTCACGGTCGTGCTGCTGGCGGTGACGGGCGTGCTGGCGCTGCTGGGCGTCAAGCGCCTGCAGAAGGGCGTGCCGCCCACGCCCGAGCGCGCCGTCGAGAACGTGCACGAGGACGTCGAGGCCGTGAAGAAGGGGTTCGCAGGATGAGCGACGACGAGGCGGCGAAGATCAGCACGCCGAAGATCACGGAGCTGGAGGCCGAGGTCGCGGTGACGCGGACCCAGCTGGCCTCCACGGTCGACGCGCTCGCCGAGCGCCTCGACCCGCGGGTGCAGAAGGACAAGCTCGTCGCCGACGGCAAGCGGCTCGTCTTCGACGCGACCGACGCCGCCGCGCTCCCGGAGGACCGGTCGCGCGCGCGCACGGTCCTCGCCGTGGCGGGTGCCGTCACGGTGCTCGTCGTCGTCGGCGTGGTACGCAAGATCGTCCGGTAGCGAGCCGTCCAGCGCCCCGCACGACCCGAGGGCCGCCGGCGCACGCCGGCGGCCCTCGTCGTGCGCCACGGCCCCTCCTGACGCCCTCGAGCACCGTCGTGCGGCCGGACCGCCGTGCGACCGGACTGCCGGGAAGCCGGGCGGCCGAGAAGCCGAGCGCCCCGCCTCGGACCGACGCCGTCGCCCCGGGACGACGAAGGCCGCGCCGGCTGCTGCCGACGCGGCCTTCACCGCTCCCTGCACGTGTGCACGGCCCGTCACTGCCCGGGACACCGTCCCGGCGGCCGTCCCCCGTCCTGCCGACCCACGCACTCCCCCGCGGTGCGCGTGCTCCGACGACGTCGGGGACGGTCGGCGGTCAGGCCGTCTGGCGAGGCTGCGGGACGCCGTTGAGCAGGTCCCGGACCTCGGACTCCCGGTACCGGCGGTGACCGCCGAGCGTCCGGATGGAGGAGAGCTTGCCGGACTTGGCCCAGCGGGTGACCGTCTTGGGGTCGACCCGGAAGAGGGTCGCGACCTCCGACGGCGTGAGCAGGGTCTCCGACTCTGGCGAATGTGCGGCGGACATGGATTCCTCCTCTATCGGTGCGGCCGTGCGGCGAGGTCTCCCGCCGGTTGGACCGTGTCGAGCTCGCGTACCAGCCCGATCTTCAGCATGGACGAATCTGACACATGCGGCACTCCCGGACACAACGCGGGCGCCACCACGAGCGGCCGAACGCCGCCTCCCACCTCCCTCCGACGCCGTCCCGGCGCCGTGTGATCAGCGTAAACCGGCCCAATCCGGACAGCCACCCCCGGGGGCCACTTTCTGCCCTCGGCGTAGGCCGACGCAGCACGGCCGGCGGCCGGCGGCCCACCGGGAGCCCTCGAACCGCGCCTGAGCAGGGCGGATGCACCCCTGGTCGGCCCCGTCCGACCGTGATCACCCGCCCGGCACGGCCCGTTCAGCCCTTCGGGTGCACGCTTGTGCTGCGTTTCACCCGGTCGGCCGCGTCCGAGTTACTCATGCGTATCAGTAGATGGGACGCGAGACGCCGTCGCACGGACGGCCGGACCGCCACGGCCCCGCGGCGCCGCCTCGCCACCACCACGACCCGGTGCCACGACGCCACACCCGCGGGCCACGGCCCACGACGGCTCGCCCCGGCGGCCCGGAGCCACCGGCGGCTCCCCGCGCCCGCGCCCGCCGCGAGCACGTGACGCCCGCGACGCCCCCGCAGGTGGTCGGAATGGATCGCGAGCATGTACCGTTGCCACACGAAGAGACTCAACAGCACCCGGGGCCGCACGTGTGAGCACGGAGCCGCCCCGCTTCCACGTTAGAGGGGGTCGATGCCATGGGGCGCGGCCGTCAGAAGGCAAAGCAGACGAAGGTCGCCCGGGAGCTGAAGTACTTCAGCCCGGACACCAACTACCGGGCTCTCGAGCAGGAGCTCACGTCGCGCAGCCGCAACGATGTCGTCACGGACAGCCGCCGCAGCGCTGTCAGCACGGACGACGACGACCCCAGGAGCTGGGACCCCTGGTCCCCGGGGGACGACGAGCGCTGACGGCGTCCGGCCGGCACGACGTACCGGTCCGCACACCGTCACGCGGGTGACCGCAGCGCGGCGACGCACGCACGCGGCGCCGTCGCGGCACGCACGACCCGCCCACCTCCGCCCTCGTGACGGGCGGTGGGCCGGTCGTCGTGCCGCGGCGGCGCCGTTCGCGTGCCGCCGCGCCGTGAGCG
>NZ_JBHUZW010000043.1:0-30324 GCF_042667215.1 Cellulomonas sp. NPDC057328
CCGCCGGGGTGCGCCCCGGCGGCCCCCCCCCCCCCGCGGGTGGCCCCCGCCCCCCTGGGCGCCGGGGGGGGCCCGCCGCCGGCCGACGCCGGCGTGGTCGAGCTCGCCCACCTCGTCGCGCTGGAGAACCAGCGGTCGCGGCTCAACCACGCCCTCGGCATCCCGGCGCAGGGCTTCACCGACGCGGACGTCTGCGCGCTGCCCGGAGTGACCGCGCGCTGACGCGTGGCGGCGCGGCGGGCGCGGGTCAGGCGTCCGCCGCGCCGAGGGGGGTGAGCTTGTCCGGGTTGCGGACGACGTCGACGGCGTGGACGAGGCCGTCGTGGCCGACGCGGGGCACGACGACCGTCACGCCGGCCTCCGTCCGGCTGCCGGGCCAGGGGATCACCCGCACGACGACGCCGACCTCGCCGTTCACGAGCGCCGTCCGCGCCTCGACGTCCGCGTCCGTCGCGAACCGTTGCAGCCCGACGAGGAACCGGGCGACCTTGTCGACGCCCAGGACGGGACGCAGCGCCGCGTTGACGCGCCCGCCGCCGTCGGAGGTCAGGACGACCCCCGGGGCGAGCGCGCTGACGACGCCTGCCAGGTCGCCCGCGAGCACGGCGCGCAGGAACGGCTCGACGACCGCGCGCTGCCGTGCCGGGGGGAGGGCCGGTGGCGGCGCACCGTCGCGCACCGTGCGGCGCGCGCGCGACGCGAGCTGGCGCGCGTTGGCGTCGCTCGTCGCGAGCACGCTCGCGACCTGGTCGAACGGCACGTCGAAGACGTCGTGCAGCACGAACGCCACCCGCTGCTCGGGCGTCAGCCGCTCGAGGACGACGAGCAGCGCGAGCCGCAGCGACTCGTCGACCTCGACCGTCTCCTCCGGTCCGGGCGTGGTGCTGACGAGCGGCTCCGGCAGCCACGGGCCCACGTACCGCTCACGCTGCGCCCGCACGACGCGCAGCCGGTCCAGGCACAGCCGCGACGTCACGGTGGTCAGCCACGCGGCCAGGTTCGCGATCCCCGCCCGGTCCTGGCGGGCGAGCCGCAACCACGCCTCCTGCACGACGTCCTCGGCGTCGTGCACGCTCCCGAGCATCCGGTACGCGAGCCCGACCAGGCGTGCCCGCTCGCCCGCGAACTCGGCGGCCGGGTCGGCGCCGACGTCGCCGCGGGGCACGTCCGTCCGGTCCTCGTCGTCCGTCATGGCACCACCCTCCCGTCCCGCGACACCGACGTGCGGCCCGTGCCGGACGTGACACGCCGCGCGTCGCGCCCGTCGACCGTCACCCGGCGAGCGCGGCGATCGACGCGACCGAGATCGCGACGATCACCGCGTTGAACACGAAGGCGGCGAGCGCCTGGCCGGTGACGGTGCGACGGAGCGCGCTGCTCGTCACCTCGACGTCCGTCGTGCCGAACGTCGTGCCGACGGACACGGCCACGTACAGGTAGTCGGTGAAGACGCGCGGCCCGTCGCCGGGGAACCGCATCCCGCCGTCGGCCACGTCCCGGCGCAGGTAGTCGACGGCGTAGGTGAGCACCATCGTGGCCCACGCCGTCACGATGAGCAGGAGGCAGATCGCCACGAGCAGCGCCGGCGGCAGCGCGCTGGGGAGGTCGCCGGCCTGCGGCAGCACGACGACGGCTGCGGCCATCGCCCCCGCGCCGACGCTCAGCGCGGCCCCGGCCCCCGGCTCGGCGACGAGCAGCCAGCGGTGCACCAGCCCGCGGCGCGGCATGGCGGCGGCCGCGCGGGTCACCGCGGTCGCAGGGGCGGGCAGGTAGACGGCCAGCGTCAGCGCCACGTACAGCAGCTGGTAGGCGCCGAGGACGACCAGCACGCTGTCGACGACGGTCCAGGGCCGGCCGTCGTCGTCCCGCAGCCCGAGGACGAGCACGATCGCGACGGCCCCGGCGAGGTACGAGCGGGCGCTCTCGGGGAGGAAGCGGTCGCGCCAGCCGCGGGGTCCGGCGGCCCGGCGCCACACGGTACGGGGCCACGCCCACCGGCCTGCCACCTGCCGGGGGCGTCCACCTCGGTCGCGTCGCACGGCAGGACCCTAGCCGCGCGGCCGACCACGGTCGGCAGCGCCCCTCACCGGCCGGCGGCGGCAGGCGGCAGGAGGCGCCCCGCCCGCGTCACCAGAGCGGCAGACCCGGCGGGACGTCGGGACGCGGGGCGACGCGGGCCGTCGGCGCCGTCGCGAACGGCGTCGAGTCCGGTGCGCACGCCGAGCCGTCGGCCGGCGGCACGCCCGTCACGAAGTACGTCGCGATGTGCTCGTCGACGCACACGCTCTTGCCGATCGTGGTGTGGCCCCAGCCCTCGAGCGTCAGCAGGTGCCCGGCGGGGAACAGGTCGCGGTACGGCTCGGTCTGCCGGTACGGCGTCGCGGGGTCGAAGCGGGTGCCGACCACCAGCACGGGGGCGGTCGTCGTCTGCTGCCACGGACCGGTGAAGGCGTCGGCGTCCTGCACGGCCCACGCCTCGCAGGGCAGGCCCACCCAGCCGCGGTACCGCCCGAAGTACGGCGCCTGCGCCTCGTGCTCGTCGACGAGCCGCGGGTACCGGTCGACGCGCCCGTTCGACGCCGTGTCGACGCACAGGCTCGCCAGCGCGCCGCCGTAGGGGGACGGGTACTCCTCGCCGCGCAGCCGGGCGCCGAGCACCGACCGGGTGCCCGTGGCGGCCGACGCGACGGCGGCCGGGTCGGGGGACGGCGCGGCGAGCGCCGCGAGCAGCGCCGCGAGGTCGGGCCAGCCGGCCGGGGAGTACAGCGCCTGGTACGTCACGGCGACGGCGACCTGCTGCGTCACGAGCAGCGTCGTGCCGTCGGGCAGCGGCACCTCGACGGGCTGCGTCGCGAGCCGCTCGAACGTCGCGTAGGCGACCGCGGCGGGGTCGCCGAGCGCGGCCAGCGGGCACGCCTCCGGCCCGGCCTCGGCGCACAGCCGGGCGAACTCGCGGAACGTCTCGTCCGTCCCGAGGCCCTGCCGGATGCGGATGCCGAGCGGCACGGACGGTGCGGCGTCGCCCGTGCCGGTGCCCGTCCACGCCACCGGGTCGACGGTCCCGTCGAGCAGGAACCGCCCGACCCGGTCGGGGAACAGGCGCGCGTACGTGGCGCCGAGGAACGTGCCGTAGCTGTAGCCGGCGTAGTGCAGCCGCTCGTCGCCGACCGCCTGGCGCAGCAGGTCCATGTCGCGGGCCACGTTCGCGGTCGACGCGGTCGCGAACCGCACGGGCGACGTGACCTGGCAGCGGGCGGCGAGCTCGATGCCCTCGAGCGTGTGCCGCACCTCCTCGCGCAGGGTGATCGGGTAGGGCTGCGCGAGCAGCGGGGACGCGGCCTCCTCGGCGGCCGTGCGGAAGCACGTGGCGGGGTCGGAGCCCGCGACGGCGCGCGGGTCGAAGCCGAGCACGTCGTAGCGGGCCAGCACGTCCGCCGGGTAGATCGCCTGCGCGCCCTCCTGCACGAACTGCACGCCGCTGCCGCCGGGCCCGCCCGGGTTGGTGAACAGCGTGCCGATGCGCTCGGCCGGGTCGCCGCTCGCCGGCAGGAGCGTGAGCGCGATCGTCGTCGTGGCGCCGTGCGGGCGGTCGTGGTCGCGCGGGACCTCGGCGGTCGCGCACAGGAACGCCTCGAACCCCTCGCCGCACGGCTGCCAGTCGAGCACCGGGACGGGCGCGGTCGCGGCGGCCGGTACCGGCGCCGCGGCGGCGGGCGGCAGCGCGAGCGCCGTCGTGAGGAGGGTGGCGGCCAGGAGCGCGAGCCCCCCGGTCCGGCGCGCGGCGGTCATGGCGGCTCCCGGTCGTCGGCGGTCGGTACGTCCACCATGCCGACCGCACGGGCGCCTGCCAACCCCCTCACGCCGCATCGGTCAGTCACAGATGAGACGTCCCATCTTTGACCAATGTCACAAATGCATCACGACTCGTTCCCATTCGGGCTATCCGGGCGAATACTGGCGCCGCGAACGACCCGGTGAGGCAGTGCACTCGACAAGGGAGTCCCCGTGAACCGTCGCAACCTCGCAGTCCTGTCCCTGGTCCCGGCCCTCCTCGTGGCCACGGCGTGCTCCGGCGGCGGGGGTGACGGGGGCGGGTCGGGCGAGTCCGGCGGCGGCGACGTCACGCTCACCTACTGGGCGAGCAACCAGGGGACGAGCCTCGACAACGACCGCGAGGTGCTCACCCCGGTGCTCGAGGACTTCACCGAGCAGACCGGGATCGCGGTCGACCTCGAGGTCATCGGCTGGAGCGACCTGCAGACGCGCATCCAGACGGCCGTGACGTCCGGGCAGGCGCCCGACGTGGTCAACATCGGCAACACCTGGGCGGTGTCGCTGCAGGCCACGGGCGCGTTCCTGCCGTTCGACGACGCCGCGATGGAGACGATCGGCGGCGCGGACAAGTTCGTCGAGACGGCCCTCGAGACGGGCGGCGCGGAGGGCACCGACCCGACGTCCGTGCCCCTGTACGGCCTGGCGTACGGGCTGTACTACAACCGCGCGATGTTCGAGCAGGCGGGGCTGCAGCCGCCGACGACGTGGGAGGAGATGGTGTCCGCCGCGCAGGCGCTCACCGACCCCGACGCCGGCGTGTACGGCATGGCGCTCGCCGCCGGCAGCTACACCGAGAACAACCACTTCGCGTTCATCAACGCCACGCAGAACGGCGCCGAGCTGTTCGACGACGACGGCAACCCGACGTTCACCGAGGACGGCGTGGTCGACGGCATCGTCCGCTACCTCGACCTCATGCAGAGCGACGACGTGGTCAACCCGTCCAACGCGCAGTACGACAACGCGAGCCTCGCCGTCGCCGACTTCGCGACCGGCAAGGCCGCGATGATCCTCAACCAGAACAACGCGAACGCCACCATCGAGGCCAACGGCATGTCGCCCGACCAGTACGGCGTCGTGCCGTTCCCCGCGCCGGCGGACGCGCCGAGCGACGTCGCCAGCCACGTCGCCGGCATCAACATGTCGGTGTTCGCCAACACCGAGCACCCCGACGAGGCGCTGCAGCTCGTCGCGCACATGACGAGCCAGGAGGTGCAGACCACGCTCGGCAAGCCGTTCTCGTCGCTGCCGGTGCTCAAGGACGCCGAGGCGGTCTTCACCGAGGACGCCGAGCAGGCCGAGATCTTCACGCAGATCTACAACGAGCGGTCCGCCCCGCTGCCGCTCGTGCCGGCCGAGGACCAGTTCGAGACGACCGTCGGCCAGGCCATGAACCGCATGTTCGCGACCGTCGCGACGGGCGGCACCGTCACCGCCGACGACGTCCGGGAGGCCATGCAGGCCGCCCAGGACCAGGTGCAGGCGTCGGTCGGCTAGGCGCATGGCGACGACGACGTCCCCCGCCCCGCCACGCCCGACGACCCGCAGCCCGGAGCCCCGCCGGCGGCGGCGGGCCGGGTGGTGGCTGCCGTTCGCGCTGGTCGCGCCGGCGGTGCTGCTCGAGCTGCTGATCCACCTCGTGCCGATGCTCACGGGGATCTGGGTGAGCTTCACGCAGCTCACCCGGTTCTTCATCCGCAACTGGACCGAGGCACCCTTCGTCGGGCTGCGCAACTACCAGGTCGCGCTCGACTTCGACGGGGCGGTCGGGCGCGGGCTGCTCAGCTCGTTCCTCATCACCTGCGCGTACACGGTGATCGTCGTCGGCGTCTCGTGGGCGCTCGGCATGGCGGCGGCCGTCGCGCTGCAGCGGCGGTTCCGCGGGCGCGCGTTCTTCCGCACGCTGTTCCTCGTGCCGTACGCGCTGCCCGTGTACGCGGGCATCGTCACGTGGAACTTCATGCTGCAGCGCGACACGGGCGTCATCAACCACCTGCTCGTCGAGGACCTCGGCGTGCTCGACGAGCGGCCGTTCTGGCTCATCGGCGGGCGGGCGTTCGTGTCGATCCTCGTCGTGGCGGTGTGGCGCCTGTGGCCGTTCGCCTTCCTCATGCTGACCGCGGGGCTGCAGTCCGTGCCGGACGACATCTACGAGGCGGCCGCGATGGACGGTGCGCACGCGTTCCGGTCCTGGTGGTCGATCACGCTGCCGATGCTGCGGCCGGTCAACACCGTGCTGGTGCTCGTCATGTTCCTGTGGGTGTTCAACGACTTCAACACCCCGTACGTGCTGTTCGGCACGTCGCAGCCACCCGCGGGCGACCTCATCTCGTTCCACATCTACAACGCCTCGTTCCTCACGTGGAACTTCGGCGCCGGCGCCGCGATGTCGGTGCTGCTGCTGCTGTTCCTGCTGCTCGTGACCGGGGTGTACCTGCTGCTGGTGAACCGGAGGTCGCGCCGTGCATGACACCCGTGCGTTCCAGGTGTTCCGCGCCGTCGTGGTCACGGTCCTCGCCGTCGTGACGCTGCTGCCGCTCTACGTCATGGCGACGTCGTCGCTGAAGCCGCTGCAGGACGTGCGCGGCGCGTTCTCGTGGTGGCCGACGAACCTCACGCTGCAGCCGTTCGTCGACATGTGGACGACCGTGCCCCTGGCCCGGTACTTCCTCAACAGCCTCGTCGTGTCGTCGGCGGCGACGATCGCGAGCCTCGTCATCGCGATCTTCGCCTCGTACGCCGTGTCGCGGTACCGGTTCCGCGGCCGGACGCTCTTCACGACCACCGTGCTCTCGACGCAGATGTTCCCCGGCGTGCTGTTCCTGCTGCCGCTGTTCATCATCTTCGTCAACCTCGAGCAGGGCACGGGCGTGCAGCTCGTCGGCACGCGCATCGGGCTGATCATCACCTACCTGACGTTCTCGCTGCCGTTCTCCATCTGGATGCTGTCGGGCTACCTCGACAACATCCCGCAGGAGCTCGACGAGGCCGCGCGCGTCGACGGGTGCTCGCCGATCGGCGCGCTGCTGCGCGTGGTGCTGCCCGCCGCGCGCCCGGGCGTCATCGCCGTCGCCATCTACGCGTTCATGACGGCGTGGGGCGAGGTGCTGTTCGCGTCCGTCATGACGACGGAGGAGAACCGCACGCTGGCGGTCGGCATCCGGCAGTACTCGACGCAGACCAACGTGTACTGGAACGAGATCATGGCGGCCTCGCTCGTGGTGAGCGTGCCCGTCGTCATCGGGTTCCTGCTGCTGCAGCGGCACTTCGTCGCCGGGCTGACCGCGGGTGCGGTGAAGTGAGCGCACGCGGGACGGCCGCGGGCGGGACGACCGCCGGGTGACGGGTGCGCCGGGCCGCCCGCGCGCGGCCCGGCGCGCCCGTCGCTAGGGTCGGGACGACCTGGCACCGGCGGCGATGAGGTGGCGATGCACCGGACCTCCGACGACGTCGCGCTCGAGGCGGCGCTCGACCCGCTGGTCGTCGCGCTGGACGTCGGGTCGACCGCGACGCGCGGCGGCGTGCACGACGCCGCCGGGCGTCCCGTGCGCGGGCTGCAGCACAAGGTGCCGCACGCGTTCACGGTCGCGCCGGACGGCACGTCCGTGATCGACCCGGACCAGGTCGTCGACGAGATCGGGCGCGTCCTCGACGCCGTCACCGCCGACCGGGCCCTGGGCACGCGCGTCGCCGGCGTCGCGCTCGACACGTTCGCCGCGTCGCTGGTCGCCGTCGACGCGGGCGGGCGGGCGCTCACGCCGTGCCTCACGTACGCCGACTCGCGGTGCGCCGGGGCGGTCGCCACGCTGCGGGACGAGCTCGACGAGGCGGCCGTGCAGCAGCGCACCGGCACCCGCGTCCACACCAGCTACCACGCGCCGCGGCTGCGCTGGCTCGCCGCGGCCGAGCCCCGCGTCGTCGCCGCGACGGCCGGCTGGTGGTCGCTGGGGGAGTACGCGCTGCACCGGCTCGTCGGCGTCGCGCTCGCGGGCACGTCGACCGTCGCGTGGACCGGGCTGCTCGACCGCCGCACCGGCGCGCTCGACCCCGAGCTGCTCGCCGCCGCCGACGTCGACCCCGGGCACTTCTCGCCGCCGCGGGACATGACCGAGCCGCTGCCGGCGGCCGCCCCCACGCGCTGGCCGGCGCTCGCGCGCGCCGTCTGGTTCCCGGTCGTCACCGACGGGTACGCGAGCAACGCCGGCGCCGGCGCGACCGACCCGACGGTCGCCGCCGCGTCCACCGCCACGAGCGGCGCCCTGCGCGTCCTCCTCGACGGCCCCGCCGACCCGCTGCCGTTCGGGCTGTGGAACTACCGCGTCGCCGCCGGTCGGACGCTCCTCGGCGGGGCGATCAACGACGTCGGCCGCGCGGTGAGCTGGGCGCAGGCCACGCTGCGCCTCGGGGACGACCCCGACGCCGTCCTCACCGCGCCGCCCACCGACGCGACCCCGCTGGTGCTGCCGTACCTCACCGGCGAGCGCGCCCCCGGCTGGGTCGGCGACGCGCGCGCCGTGCTGACCGGCGTCACCGCCGCCACCGACGCCGACGCGCTGTTCCGCGGGGTCGTCGAGGGCGTCGCCGTGACGTACGCGCGCGTCGCCGACGAGCTCGCACCGGCGGCACCGCAGGTCGTCGAGGTCGCCGCGTCCGGCCGAGTCACCAACGACCGGCCCGCGTGGCTCCAGGTGCTCGCCGACGTCCTCGCCCGCCCGGTGACGCACGTGACCCGCAAGCGCGCGACCCAGCGGGGCACGGCGCTGCTCGCCCTCGACGTCCTCGCGCCCGACGTGCCGCGCGCACCGCGGGCCACCGGCGCGACGTACGAGCCGCGCGCCGCCCACGCGGACCACTACGCCGAGCGCCGCGCGCAGTTCGCGCAGGTCTACGACACGCTGCTGCGCGACTGACGCCCGACGCCTGACGTCTGACGACGGGGAGCGGGCCGGACCGGTCGCACGTGCAGCGTCGTGGTCACCGACGGTCCGCAACGCTTCACCGGTCGGCCGAGCGGGGTGTGCAGCGGTGGTCGCGCGTGGCGCGACGAACGCTGCACGCCTCGTGGTGGGCGCAGGCGGACGGTCAGCGGGTCGGGGCGGGTGCGGCGTCCGTCGACGTCCAGCCCCAGGCCTCGAGCGGGGACTGGCCGGCGACGACGCGCAGCGCGGCGGTCGGCACGCGGACGGCGGCCGGTGCCGGGCGGGCGACGCCGAGCGCGATCGCGAGCGAGCGGTCCCCGGCGTGCCGGACGACGGAGGGGGCGGCGGTGGTCGTGCTCATGGCGGTCCTTCGGGGCGTGCGCGGCGCGGGGCGGCTGCTCCCGTCCCCGTCGCATCGGGCGGCGCCGGCGCGGGGTTGAGTGCCCCGCGCCGATCGGCCCGGTGCCGTGGGACACAGCACCCAGGCTCCCCGTCCGAGACCTCCGGACCCCGGCGGCGTCAGCCGGCGAAGGGGAGGACCGGCTTGCCCGGCACCTCGACGCGCACGCGGAACAGCGCGCCGGCCTCCGGCTCCGGGTCGTCGAGGTTCTCGCGCGACGTGGACACGTACAGGTCGCGCAGGTCCGGGCCGCCGAGCGTGCACGCCGTCACGAGGCGGGCCGGCAGCTCGACCTCGGCCAGCGTCTCGCCGGCGGGCGACACCCACCGCACGCGGCCGTCGCCGTTGAGCGCGACCCACACGTTGCCGGCCGAGTCGACGGTGAGCCCGTCGGGGCTCTCGTCCTGGCCGGAGACGAACGGACGGCGGCCCGTCAGGCGCCCGTCGACGACGTCGAACACGTCGGTGCGTCCCGTCGACGTGTCGTCGTAGTAGGCCAGCGTGCCGTCGGGGGAGAAGTCGATGCCGTTGGAGATCGTGACGTCGTCGAGGACGACCTCGACGTCGAGGTCGGGGGTGATCCGGTAGAGGTGCGCGCCGCCCGGCGTGACGTCGTACGGCATGGACCCGGCGTACAGGGCGCCGCTGGGGTCGCACCCGCCCTCGTTCATGCGCACGCCCGGGTCGGACCACAGCTCGGGCAGCGGCGTCGGCACCGCGTCCGGCCCGTCCGCCAGCCCGATGCCGCGCTGCAGGCCGACGACGTACCCGCCGCGCGTGCGCGGCCGCACGAACGCCGCGACGTCACCGACGTGCAGCCGGTCGACCGTGCCGTCGTCGCGCAGCGTCAGCAGGTCGCCCGCCAGCAGGTCGACCCAGCGCAGGCCGCCCCACGTCGGTGACCAGCACGGACCCTCGCCGTGGTAGGCGACGGCGTCGGTGACCTGCTCGGCTCGCAGCACGGCGCTCCTCAATGCTCGGTGGGGTTCCGAGCCTCGCCCGCCGGGCGCGCGTCCGCAACGCCGGGCCCGGAGCCCGCGTCGCCGGAGGTGGCTCCGCACCCGGCAGGATGGGCCCATGAGTGCGACCGTCCAGGCCCGTGGGGTCGCCGCCGGCTTCGGCGACCGTCAGCTGTTCGCCGGCCTCGACCTGGTCGTCGCGCCGGGGGACGTGATCGGGCTCGTCGGGCCCAACGGCGCCGGCAAGACGACGCTGCTGCGCATCCTCGCCGGGCGTCGCGCCCCCGAGTCGGGCGCCGTCACGCTGTCGCCGCCGACCGCGCAGGTCGGGTACCTCGTCCAGGAGGTCGAGCGGCACGACGGCGAGACGGTGCGCGCGTTCCTCGAGCGCCGGACGGGCGTGCTCGACGCGCAGGCGGAGATGGACGCGGCGTCGCACGCGCTCGCGGACGGCGCCCCCGGCGCAGACGACCGGTTCGCGCAGGCCCTCGAGCGGTGGATGGCGCTGGGCGGCGCGGACCTCGACGCGCGGCTGGGCGTGGTCGCGGACGACCTCGGCCTCGCGGTGGACCTCGACCTGCCGATGACGGCGCTGTCCGGCGGGCAGGCCGCGCGCGTCGGGCTGGCGGCGCTGCTGCTGTCCCGGTTCGACCTCTACCTGCTCGACGAGCCGACCAACGACCTCGACGCCGACGGCCTCGACCGGCTGGAGGAGTTCGTCGCGCGGGCGCAGGCGCCGGTGGTCGTCGTCAGCCACGACCGCGAGTTCCTGGCGCGCACCGTCACCACCGTCGTCGAGATCGACCGCAGCCTGCAGCGCGTCGCCACGTACGGCGGCTCGTACGACGCCTACCTGGAGGAGCGCTCGACGGCCCGCCGCCAGGCGCGCGAGGCGTACGAGGAGTACGCGGCGCGGCGCGAGGCCCTGCAGGCACGGGCCCGCACGCAGCGCGCGTGGATGGAGAAGGGCGTGCGCAACGCCCGGCGCAAGGCCACCGACAACGACAAGAACGTCCGGCACCACCGCGGCGAGACGTCGGAGAAGCAGGCGTCGAAGGCCCGGCAGAGCGACCGCATGCTGGAGCGGCTCGAGGTCGTGGAGGAGCCGCGCAAGGAGTGGCAGCTGCGCATGAGCATCGCGACGGCGCCGCGGTCGGGGGCCGTCGTGGCGACCGCGCGGGGCGCGGTCGTGCGGCGCGGCGCGTTCGTGCTGGGGCCGGTGGACGTGCAGCTGGACTGGCAGGACCGGGTGGCCGTCACCGGGCCGAACGGCGCCGGCAAGTCGACGCTGCTCGCGCTGCTGCTGGGACGGGTGGCGCCCGACGAGGGCGCCGCGGCGCTGGGCCCGGGCGTGCTCGTCGGCGAGGTCGACCAGGCGCGCGCGGCGTTCGAGGGCGACGCCCCCGTCGGCGAGGCGTTCGCGCGGCAGGTGCCGGACTGGACGACCGCCGACGTGCGCACGCTGCTCGCGAAGTTCGGGCTCGCCGGGCACCAGGTGGGGCGGTCGGCGTCGTCGCTGTCGCCCGGCGAGCGGACCCGGGCCGCGCTGGCGCTGCTGCAGGCGCGCGGCGTGAACCTGCTCGTGCTCGACGAGCCGACGAACCACCTCGACCTGCCCGCCATCGAGCAGCTCGAGCAGGCGCTGGAGTCGTTCGACGGCACGGTGCTGCTGGTCACGCACGACCGGCGGATGCTCGACACCGTGCGGCTGACGCGGCGCTGGCACGTCGAGGACGGGCGCGTGACCGAGGTCGCGCCGGACTGACGCGGCGGCGCCGCGGTCGTCCCCGGGCGGCCGTCGACCCGGGACTTCCGCAGCGATGCAGGGCGCCATCGCTGCAGAAACCCCGGGTCGAGGGTCGGGATCCGGCCGGGTCCGGGGTCGGGGGGCAGGGGGTCAGGCGGTCGTGCAGCTCACCGGGCCGGTGGGCGGCGTGCCCGAGCCGAGGAAGCCGAGCGACGTCGTGCCGCCGGAGCGGAGCGTGCCGTTCCACGCGGCGTTCGTGACCGTGACCTGGTCCCCGGAGGTCGCGAACGCGCCCGACCACCCCTGCGTCACGGTGCCGCCCGCCGCCAGCGCGAACCGCACGCTCCACCCGCTCACGGGCCGGCCGCCGGCGGTGACGTCGACCGTCGCCTGGTAGCCGCCGGGCCAGCGCGCGCCGACGGTGAGGGTCGCCGTGCACGCCGGGTCGCCGGGCGTCTGCGACGGCGTCGGGCCGGACGTGGGCACCGGCGACCCGGTGGGCCCCGTCCGCGACGGGGAGGGCGTCGGCCGCGGCGTCGGCAGCGGGTCGCGGCTCAGCGGCAGCTCGGGGCGCGTCTCGATGCCGTCGACGCGCAGCAGCGACGTCACGAGCTGGGTCAGCCACCCGGAGACGCGCGCGTGGTCGTCCAGCGACGGGTGCCAGTGGCACCCGGTGAGCTCGAGGCTCCCGTACTCCCAGGCGATCACGCGGTCGTCCCCGGCGGCGAGGGACGCGGCGGCGATCTCCACGGTCGCGGCGCGGACCTCCGGGGCGTTGTCGGGCGCCGAGAGGACGACGAACGTGTCCGGGCCGTACCGCGCGCGCAGGTCGGCGACGAACGCGGTGTACGCGGCGCGGAACTCGGTGCGCAGGCTCTCCTCGGTCCACGGCTCGCCCGCGGCCACCGGGGTGGAGAAGTCGTTGATGCCGAGGCCGACGACGACGACCTGCGGGTGCCAGTCCGCGGGCCGCTGCCACGCGTCGCCCGCGACGGCGAGCAGCGCGCGGTCCGCGTACGTGCGAAAGCTCGTGCCCGCGTCGGTGCCCGCGTAGTTGCGCACCATGCCGCGGCCGGAGAACGCGTTCACGTGGTAGTCGGCCCCGACGGCGCGGGCGGTCAGCGCGGCGAACGAGCGGTCCGCGTTCGTGGTGCGCTGCACCTCGGCGTCCGTGCACTCGCGCGTGGTCGACTCGTTGCCGTAGCCGGCGGTGTAGGAGTCGCCGTGGAACTCCAGCTGCACGGCGCGCGGCTCGCGGGCGGGGAGCACCGCGCCGGCGGCGTCGGGCACGAACCCGCGGAACGTGCTCGTCGCCCAGGGGGTCTCGTTGCGCTTGACCACGCGGATCGTCTGCTCGCGGTCGTAGAAGAAGCCGAGGACCCAGTGGGTGCCGCTGCCCGGCTGCACCCACGTGTCGACCAGGATGTCGTTGACGAACACGTCGTAGTCCGCGCCGCCGCCGTCGAGCACGACGCCGACGCGGGGCCCGCGGAACCGGCCCTCGACGACGACGCCCGGCCAGCTGAACGCGAGGCCGTCCCCGGTCGGCGCGACGCGCCCCGACGTGTGCACGGACAGCACCGGCGCCGCGTCGTCCGCGGCGGCCGCGGACGGGGCCGCGGCGCCGGTTAGCACCAGCGAGGCGGTCGCGGCGAGCGCGGTCAGGGCCTGGGCCGTCGTCGGCCGGGCGTGTCGCACGGGGTCTCCTCTCGCAGGGGCGCACAGCGCGCCCCTGCGTGTTCGTACCCGTGCCGGCGTCGCCGCCACCAGGACCGAAGCGCTTCACATCCCGCCGCGGCGTCAGGCCGTCCCCGCGACGCCCGTCCGGTACGCCCACACCACCGTCTGCAGGCGGTCGCGCGTGCCCAGCTTCGTCATCGCCCGGCCCAGGTGCGACTTCACGGTCGACGGCTCCACGTACAGGGCCGCGGCGATCTCGGCGTTCGACATGCCCTCGGCGAGCAGCCGGACGATGTCGCGCTCGCGGGGCGTGAGGACACCGGCGGCGTCGTCCGGGTCCGGCGCGGGCCGCCGCCGGGCGAACTCCGCGATGACGCGGCGCGTGACGGTCTGGTCGACCATCCCCTCGCCGCGGGCGAGGCGCCGGATCGCGTCGGCGAGGTCCGCCGGGTCGGTGTCCTTGAGGACGAACCCGCTCGCGCCCGCCTCGAGGGCGCCGAACACGTAGTCGTCGAGGTCGAACGTCGTCACGACGAGGACGGCCGGCAGGTCGCCGTCCCGCTCCGCGACGATGCGGCGCGTGGCGGCGAGCCCGTCGCCGCCGGGCATGCGCACGTCCATGCAGACGACGTCCGGGCGGGTGCGGCGCACGACCTCCACGGCCTCCGGCCCGCTCGCCGCCTCGCCGACGACCTCGAGGTCGCCGACGTCCTCCAGCAGCACGCGGAAGCCCGCGCGGACCACCGCCTGGTCGTCCACGAGCACGACCCGGATCATCTGCGTCCTCCCTCGTCGTCGGCCACGGGGACCCGCAGCCGCACCCGCCACCCGCCATCGGGCGTGCCGCCCGTCTCGAGGACCCCGCCCACCAGCGCCGCGCGCTCGCGCATCACCGCCAGGCCCGTCCCGCCGTGGTCGCCCCGCGCCGGTGAGGCCGCCCGCGCCGCCGGCCCGTTGACGACCTCGAGCAGCACCCCGGCCGGCTCGTGCGTCACCGTGAGCCGCACCGGCCCGCCGGGTGCGTGCTGGCGGGCGTTCGTCAGCGCCTGCTGCGCCACCCGGTACACCGACACGTCCGTGAGCGGCGGCAGCGCCACGGGGTCGCCGGCCCGGGTCAGCGTCACGTCGTCGCCGAGGTCGCGCGCCGTGCGGACCAGGTCGTCGAGCGCGTCGACGCCGGGCACGGGGGCGAGCGCGTCGCCCTCGTCGCGGCGGAGCAGGCCCACGACCTGGCGGAGGTTGTCGAGCGTCTCGCGCCCCTGGTCGCGCAGCCACGCCGCACCGGCGCGCGCCGCGTCCGGGTCGCGCCCGACCAGCTTCTCGACCGCCGCGGCCTGCACGACCATGCCCGACAGGTGGTGCGCCGCGACGTCGTGCAGCTCGCGCGCCAGCCGCGCCCGCTCGTCGGCGACGGCCGCGCGGACGCGTGCGTCCCGCTCCCGCTCGAGCTGCGCGGCGCGCTCCTGGACGAGCCGCAGGTGGTCCCGCCGCGTCGCCAGGTAGACACCGACGAGCACCGCCCCGCCCCACACGAGCACGGCCGAGCCGGCGTGCTGCACGACCGCGTCCGCCCCGGCCCCCCGGGCGACCGCGACGGCCGCGCCGGCGCCGGCCTCGACGGCCGCGACCGCCCACGCCGCACGCAGGGCGCGACCGGCGGGCAGCACGGTGCCGAGCGTCGCCGCCGCGACGAACCCGGCGAGCGTGCGCACCGACATGTCCGGGGCCAGCGCGACCAGCGCCACCTGCGTCGCCACGACGACCGCGACGCACGCGGCCGGGCGCACGCGCCGCAGCGCCAGCGCGAGCGACTGCACCGCCACGAGCAGCAGCACCCACCTCTCCACCGCGCGCGCCGGGGCGTCCTCGGGCGGCGCGAGCGCGGTCGTCCCCACGGTCAGCAGGACCATGGCCACGGCCGTCACGACGCCGAGCAGCGCGTCACGGGCGAACGGGCTGCGCACCCCGAGGGGCGGCAGGCGCGCGGCCCACCACCCCTCGGTCCCCGTGCCCCGGGCGGTCTCCATGGCGGTCATCCTCCCGTGCCCCGGTCGTCGGTCCGTGCGCCGGTCAGTACGAGATGTCCGGCGAGACGAGGTTGAGCGCGTTCGACGCGACGTTCACCGCGGCGAACGCCGCCAGCACGACGGCCGCCGCGCCGACCCGCCACCAGCCGGTGCGGGCGCGGGCCTCCGCGACGACCCGCCACACGGCGGCCACCAGGCCGGCCGTCGCGAGGACGGTCAGCGCCTGGGCGCCGCGGATCAGCAGCGTGGGCACGTCCTGCAGGCCCAGGACGCCGACCAGCACGTACGCCCACAGGGCCACGGCCAGCACGGCCGCGACGGCGCCGAGCCGGGTGAGCAGGCGGGGCAGGCGCACGCGGGACTCGGGTGCGGGTGCCGGTGCCGGTGCCGTTGCCGGGACGGCGGGGGAGCCCGCACCGGTCGCCGCGCCCGTGGCCGCCGCACGGCGCGCACGCACGCGCCGCACGACCGCGCCGACCGGCCACGCCAGGACCGTGAGCAGCAGCACCGCCGCGCCGCCGAGCAGCAGCGGCACGGTCGCCGCACGCCACGGGCTCACGGGCACGAGGGACATCGCGGAGTCGTGGCCGAGCAGCTCGACGCGACCGGCGTCGTCGGTGCGGACCGTGAGCCGGCGGTGGCCGTCGACCTCCTGGTACACCCACGGCTGGACCTCCTCGAACACGGTGGGGCGCAGCGTCCCGAGGCCGGACCCGAACCGCACGCGGTCGCCGTCGACGACCTCCGCGGTGATCGGCTGCAGCGGCCCCGCGGCAGTGAGGAAGGTCGAGTGGAAACCGCGCGTGCTCTCGTACGCGCCGGCCAGCGCCTGCGCGTGCGCGGCGCGCGTCGCGTCGTCGACGGTGGTGGCCGGCGCGCCGTCGGCGGGGAAGTACCGGTCCGCGAAGCCGGCGAGCAGGTCGTCGCGCAGCAGGTACGCGGCGCCGTCGGTGCCGGTGCTGCTCAGCGACAGGTACAGCCCCGTGCCGTCGTCCGGCCACAGCTGCAGGTGCGAGTGGAACACGTTGGTGTCGCCGCCGTGGCCGACGACGCGGTGCCCGTGGCGGGACTCGTCGAACCAGCCGAGGCCCATGCGCTCGCCCTGCGCGAGCGCGCCGAGCGTGGTCGCGTCGAGGGCCGGGCGCTGCATGAGGTCGCGCGTCGCGGCGGGCAGGACCTCCGCGTCGCCCGCCGGCCGGCCGAGGTGCGCGAGCATGAACCGCGCCATGTCCGTCGCGGTCGCGCTGAACGCGCCGGCCGGCGGCTGGCCGACCATCTCGAACGGCAGGGGCGCGTCGTCCGCCGTCGGGTAGCCGAGGGCCACGTCGGCCGCGAGGTCGTCGGGGAGCGGCTGCGCGAACGACGAGGACGTCATGCCCGCCGGCTCCAGCACGTGCTCGTCGACGTACTCGGCGAACGGCTGACCGCTCACCGCCTCGACGACGTACCCCGCGAGCGCGTTCCCGAAGTTCGAGTAGGCCGGGACCGTGCCGGGCTCGTAGACCTGCGCCGGCGGTGCCTCGACGAGGCTGCGCCGCAGGTCGGGCGGGGTGTCGCCGGACCCGATCAGCCCGGCGACGCGCTCCTCGAAGCCGGCGGTGTGCGTGAGCAGGTGGCGCAGGGTCACCGGGTGCGGCAGGTCCAGGTCGAGGTCGGTGTACTGCTCGACGTCCGTGTCGAGGTCGACGTCGCCCGCCGCGACGAGCTGCATGACGGCCGTCGCGGTGAGCATCTTCGACACCGAGCCGACGCGGAACAGGGTGCGCTCCGGGTCGACGGGCGTGTCCGCCGCGACGTCGGCGACGCCGAACCCGCGCGTGGTGACGACCTCGCCGTCGTGCACGACGGCGACCGTCGCGCCCGCGATCCGGCCCTCCTCGAGGGCCTCCGGGACGGTGCCGTCGAGCCACGCGTCGACGTCCTCGCGGGTCAGCCCGGCGGTCGACGCCGGCTGCTGCGGCGGGGGACCGGGCGGCTCGGGCGCGGCGGCGCACGCGCCGAGCGTGGCGAGCGCGGCGGCACCGACGAGCGCGAGCGCCGTGCGGCGGACCGTGCGCCGGCGGCGCGGGACGGGGTGGGACGACGAGGCGGACGACGTGGGCGACGACGGGGCTGACGACGTGGGCGACGACATGGGCATGGTGACGACCTCCGGCCGCCGCGAGTGCCCGGTGCTGCTCCGGGCGGCGCCTCGCGGCCTGCGTCCATGCTGGTCAACGCAGTACCGCCGCCGCTTCGGGCGGGACGGGGAACCTCGCTTGCGACCTCCGGGGGAGGCGCGCGGCCGCGTCCTCGTCCTCCCGGCGCAGGGGCGCGTCCGTGCGTCAGGCGCCGGCCGCGCGCACCAGGCCCGTCTCGTACGCGACGACCACGGCCTGGACGCGGTCCCGCACACCCAGCTTCGCGAGGACGCGTCCGACGTGCGTCTTGACCGTCGCCTCCGACAGGAACAGCGCGGTCGCGATCTCCGCGTTGGAGAGCCCCTCGGCGACGTGCTCCAGCACCTCGACCTCGCGCGGCGTGAGCTCGGCGAGGCGCGGGTGCGGCGCGGCGGGATCGGGCGCCTCGCCGGACTCCGGCAGCCGCGGCGCGAACAGCTCGAGCATGCGTCGGGTGATGCGCGCGGAGACCACGGCGTCGCCCGACGCGACGGTCCGCACGGCGGTGACGAGGTCCGCCGGGCGGGCGTCCTTGAGCATGAAGCCGCTGGCGCCGGCACGCAGCGCCGCGAACGCGTACTCGTCCAGGTCGAACGTGGTGAGGATGAGCACGCGCGTGCCCGGGTGCGCGGCGACGACGCGCCGGGTGGCCTCGATGCCGTCCATGCCGGGCATGCGGATGTCCATGAGGACGACGTCCGGCCGCAGCGCCGCGACCTGGTCGACGGCCGTCGCGCCGTCGCCGGCCTCGCCGACGACGTCGAACCCGCCGCTCTCCAGCACGAGGCGGAAGCCCACCCGCACCAGCGCCTGGTCGTCCACCAGCAGGACCGTCGTCATGCGTCTCCCTCGTGCCACGGCAGCAGCGCGCGCACGCGCCACCCCTCACCGTACGGACCGGCCTCGACGGTGCCGCCGAAGACCGCGGCCCGCTCGGACATCCCGACGACCCCGCGCTGCCCGCCGGGGCTGGGCGTGGTGGCCGCGCTGCCGCCCGCGTCGGTGACGACGACCTCGACGGCGTCGGCGCGCCGGCGGACGTCGACGTGGACGTCCGTGGTGCCGGGCGCGTGCCGGAGCGTGTTCGTCAGCGACTCCTGGACGATCCGGTAGACGGCGAGCTGGACCGCCGGGTCGAGGCCCTCGAGCCCCGTCACCGCGAGGCCCGACGTGCGCACGGGCAGCCCGGCGGTGCGCGCCCGGTCGACGAGCCGCGTCATGTCGAGGCTGCCGGGCTGCGGCTCGAGCGGCGCGCCGGTGCCCTGTCCGGTGCCCTGACCGGTGCCCTGTCCGGGGCCCTGACCGGTGCCCTGTCCGGTGCCGGGGGCGCGGTCGTCCGTGTCGTCGTCGTGCAGCACGCCGAGGATGCGGCGCATGTCGCCGAGCGCGGCGCGCCCGGTGTCGACGAGCTCGTCGAGCGCCGCCCGCGCCCGGTCGGGCGCGAAGTCGAACGCGGCCGACGCGCCGCCGCCCAGCGCGACCATGACGGAGATGCTGTGGGCGACGACGTCGTGCATCTCGCGCGCGATCTGCGCGCGCTCGGACGCCTGCGCGAGCCGGGTGCGCTGCGCCTGCTCCTCGGCGCGGGCGCGGGCCGCCTCGGCGAGCGCGGCGACTCGCTGGCGCCGCGCGTGCACGAGCGCGCCCGCCGCCACCGCGACGAGCGTGAGCACCAGCACCGGGCCGGCGGTCACGTACCAGGAGGGGCTCGTGAGGAAGCCGGTAGGGCCGGTGCCCGTGACGCGCGCGAACGCGTCCGCGTCGGCGCGGTCGACGCCGAGCATCTTCGCGGCCACCGTGAGCGGCAGCGGGAACGCCCACGCCGCCACGAGCAGCGCCAGCACGCCGCCCACGGCGGTCGCCCACACCGCGCGCGTGCGGCCCGTCACCGCTACGGCGTACAGCGCGAGCGCGAGGCCGAGCTCGAACCCGTTCGTCGCGCCGGTCAGCCCGAGCGACGCGACCCCGAGCCCGGCCATGGCGGCGGCGACCGCCACCGGGCGCCGGCGCCGCCAGAGGAGCGCGACCGCCCCCGCGAGCGTCAGGACGAACGACGCGAGCTGCATGACCAGCACGCGCTGCGGGTCGACGACCTCGTGCAGCCAGAACATCGAGTCGGCGCCGAGGCCGAGCAGCAGGGCCCAGCCGGTGAACGCCACGACCACGAGGGCGTCGACCACGCGGTCGACGCGGCCGCGGTGGCGGGCGAGGAACCCCCGGGCACCGGCGGGCGTCGCCGGCGTCGGGCCGTCGTCCACCACGGGCGCGTCGCTCACGTCGCCTCCCCGCCCATCCGTGCATCCTCCCAGCCCGGCCGCCACGGGCACGTCCGGCGCGGCCGGCAGCGCGCGCGGCGACGGTGCGGCGTCCGCGACCGGCACCAGGTCCTGCGACGGCGCGGCGTGCGCGACGAGGACGAGGTCCTGCGGCACGGCGGGGCGGACGTCCGCAGCCACCCGCCCCGCCGACGTCCCCGTGCTCACGCGTCCCGCCGGCGCAGCAGCACGGCGGCGACCGCGACGGCGCCGACGGCCCAGGCGAGCATGACGCCGTAGCCCGTCCACGGGGGCAGGTCGCTGGTGACGGACGTGATGACCGACCCGTAGGCGTCGTTGGTGACGAGACGCGCCCCGGCGCTCGTCGGCAGGTACGCGGCCGCCTGCTGCAGCGGCTCCCACGGGATCATCCCGAGGCCGTTCTCGACGACGAGCATGAGGCCGAGGACGACGGTGATGCCCGCGGCGCTGCTGCGCACGAGCGCGCCGATGCCGAACGCGAGCCCCGTCGCGGCGGCGAGGAACAGCGGGGTGCCGCCCAGGATGCGCACGTCGTCGGGGTTGCCGAGGTCGACCGGCATGCCCCCGTCGGCCAGGGACGGCGCGGCGGCGGCCCAGCCCGCGGCGACCATGACGACGCCCGCCACGAGCGCCGCCGCGACGGTGACGACCAGCTTCGCGAGCAGCGCGGGGACGCGGGTCGGCGCGGCGGCGAGCGTCGACCGGATCTGCCCCGTCCCGTACTCGCCGGCGATGCTGAGGACGCCGAACGTGCAGAACGCGAGCATCGCGAGCGGGATGCCGGCGACCGCGTAGGCGGAGCCGAGCCGCTCGGGGTCGGGGTACTCGCGGGCGATCGCGCTGACGCTCGACGACTGCATCGCGGCGAACGCCACGCCGAGCACCACCCCGACGCCGAGGGTCCACCAGGTCGAGCGCAGCGAGCGGAGCTTGACCCACTCGGCCGCGAGCAGCCGGCGGAACGTGACGGGGTGGACGGTGACGCGGCTGCGCGTCGGGCTGCCGGCTGTGGTGGTGAGCGTGGTCATCGGCGGCCTCCTGCGGCGGCGTGGGGCGTGGTGGAGCGGTACTCGACCGCGTCGGCGGTCAGCTGCATGTAGGCGTCCTCGAGGGACGTCTCGACGGGCGCGAGCCCGTGCAGCACGAGCCCGGCGGCGGCGGCGACGGCCGCGATGGCCGGGGGCGTGCTGCCGGTGACCTCGAGCAGGTCGTGCTCGAGGGACGTCACCTCGACGCCCGGGTCGCGGACCAGCACCGCGGCGAGCTGCGGCGCGGACGGCGTGCGCACGTGCACGGCGCTCGACTGCGCGCGGGCGACGATCTCGCCGACGGGCGCGTCGGCGATGACGCGGCCGCGGCCGACCACGACCAGGTGGTCGGCGGTCAGCGCCATCTCGCTCATCAGGTGCGAGGACAGGAACACCGTGCGGCCCTCGGCGGCCAGCCCGCGCAGCAGGTGGCGCACCCACAGCACGCCCTCCGGGTCGAGGCCGTTGACGGGCTCGTCGAGGATGAGCGTCTGCGGGTCGCCGAGCAGCGCGGCGGCGATGCCGAGGCGCTGGCCCATGCCGAGCGAGAACGTGCCGACGCGCTTGCGGGCGACCGACGCGAGACCGGTCATCTCGACGACGTCGTCCACCCGGCGGCGGCTGATGCCGTGCGTCGCGGCCTGCGCGAGCAGGTGCTCCCGCGCCGGGCGGCCCGTGTGCACCGCCTTCGCGTCGAGCAGCGCCCCGACCTCGCCGAGGGGCGCGCGGTGCCCGGCGTACCGCGTGCCGTTGACGGTGACGGTGCCGCTCGTCGGCCGGTCGAGGCCCACGATCATGCGCATCGTCGTCGACTTGCCGGCTCCGTTGGGTCCGAGGAACCCCGTCACCGTGCCCGGCCGGACCGTGAAGGTCATGCCTTCGACGGCCGTCCTGTCCCCGTACCGCTTCGTGAGCCCCGTGGCCTCGATCATGCGTCCTCCTCGTTCGGTGTGCCTCGAACGTAGGAGCGGGCGGGGAGGCGCCGGGACGCCCGTGCGGACCACATCGGCGGCGCGGCGCCGTACGCCGTGAGGATGACCTCGTCATCCGTCGGGGCGCCGGGTGGATCCGCGCCGAGGGGTCGAGTTCTCACCCCGACGTGCCGATGGGGAGGTGTACGCAGCGCCGTCCTGGTCCGCTCCTCACCGTGAGCAGGACGGCACCGGGAGGGGGAGCCATGGCCGTGACGACCGTCGCAGCGGAGCTGTGGGACGGGCCTGCGTCTGAGCCCGTGCTGACGACCGTGCGCGTCCCCGTGCCGTGCGTCGCCCGGCCCGGCACCACGCTGTGGCACCTCGACGGGCCGTGCCGCTGCTTCGTCGGCGGACCGCCGCCCGAGTTCGCGCCGAGCACGGCGCGCGGCTGACCGGAGGCGTCAGGCGGTCGCGTCGCCCGCGGCCCCGGCCGCGTCGCCGGACGTCCCGGCTGCGTGCCGCGTGGCCGTCGCCGTGACCGTGGCGAGCAGGCGCGCCAACGTCGCCATGTCGTCCGGCTCGAGGCCGAACGCGGCGCCGATCCGCGCGGGGACGTCGCGCGCCTGCGCGCGAAGAGCGGCGCCCGCTTCGGTGAGCGAGATGGTGACGGACCGCTCGTCGTCCGCGCGCCGCCGGCGCTCGACGAGCCCGCGCTGCTCGAGCCGCTTGAGCAGCGGCGACACCGTCCCGTAGTCGAGCCGGAGGCGCTCGACGACCTGGCGCACGGGCTGCTCGCCGCCGGTCCACAGCACCACGAGCACGAGGTACTGCGGGTACGTGAGCCCGAGCGGGTCGAGGGCCTGCCGGTACACCGACGTCATCGCGCGCGACGCCGAGTACAGGTCGAAGCACAGCATCGTCTCCAGGGCGATGCCGTCCGTTCCCGCCGCCGTCGGCTCGGTGTTCACGGGTCCATCCTACGCTCGCGATTGACGCCCGCCATTAAGTTGTGCACGATGGACTTGTGCCCACCGAAAAAGGCGGGACGATGCCGGGCCAGGAGCCCGCGAGCAGAGGGAGCAGGGACATGCCGTATATCACCAGCACCGTCACCGACCAGCCCGTCGAGCTCTACTACGAGGACCACGGCTCGGGGCAGCCCGTCCTGCTCATCCACGGCTACCCGCTCGACGGGCACTCGTGGGAGAAGCAGACGGTCGCGCTGCTCGACGCCGGCTACCGCGTCATCACGTACGACCGCCGCGGGTTCGGCCGCTCCACCAAGGCCACGCAGGGCTACGACTACAACACGTTCGCCGGCGACCTGAGCACGGTCCTCGAGACGCTCGACCTGCGCGACGTCGTCCTCGTCGGCTTCTCTATGGGCACGGGCGAGGTCGGCCGCTACCTCGGCACCCACGGCTCCGCCCGTGTCGCGAAGGCCGCCTTCCTCGCGTCGCTCGAGCCGTTCCTGCTGCAGACCGACGACAACCCGACAGGCGTCCCGCAGACCGTCTTCGACGGCATCGAGAAGGCCGCGCGCGAGGACCGCTACGCCTGGTACGACCAGTTCTTCGCGGACTTCTTCAACACGGACGAGTTCCTGGGCAACCGCCTGAGCGAGGCCGCGCTGCGGGCGAACTGGAAGACGGCCGTCGGCTCGGCGCCGTGGGCCGCCTGGGCCGTCGTCCCGACGTGGCTGACGGACTTCCGCGACGACGTCGCGAAGGTCGACGTGCCTACGCTGATCCTGCACGGCACGGGCGACCGCATCCTGCCGGTCGACGCCACCGCGCGGCCGTTCCACGCGCTCCTGCCTGACGCCACCTACGTCGAGATCGAGGGTGCGCCGCACGGCCTGCTCTGGACGCACGGCGCCGAGGTCAACGAGGCGCTGCTCGCGTTCCTCGCCGCCTGACGCCCGGCCCAGCACGACGACGCCCGCACCGGTCCGGCCGGTGCGGGCGCCGGCGTGGTGGGGGCTCGTCGTCGCGACGTGCCGCGTGGTCAGCGCAGGAGCGTCCCCGCACGCCCGTACTGCTCCGGCACGGCCGGCTCCACGCCCAGCTCGACGGCCGCGCGCAGCGGCCAGTACGGGTCGGCGAGCAGCGGCCGGGCGAGCGCGACGGCGTCGGCGGAGCCGTCCGCGAGCAGCGCCTCGGCCTGCACGGCGTCGGTGATCATGCCGACGGCGACCGTCGGCACGCCCGCCTCCGCGCGGATCCGCGCCGCGAACGGCACCTGGTAGCCCGGGCCGGTGGGGATGCGCACCGACGGCAGGTTGCCGCCCGTCGAGACGTGGACCATGTCGACGCCCAGCGGGGCGAGGTCGGCGGCGAGCCGCACGGTGTCGTCGGCCGTCCAGCCGGCGGGCTCGACCCAGTCGGTCGCGGACACGCGCACCAGCACGACGACGTCCTCGCCGACGGCCGCGCGCACGGCCGTGACGACCTCGCGCACCAGGCGGGTGCGGTTCTCGAACGAGCCGCCGTACGCGTCCTCGCGGCGGTTGCTGTCGGGGGAGAGGAACTGGTGCAGCAGGTAGCCGTGCGCGGCGTGCACCTCGACCACGTCGTACCCGGCGTCGACCGCGCGGACGGCGGCGTCGGCGAACGCCCGCACGACGTGGGCGATCTCGTCGGTGGTCAGCGCGCGCGGCGCGGGCGACTCCGCGGAGAACGGGACGGCGCTCGGGCCGACCGTCTCCCAGCCGCCCTCGTCGGTGCCCAGCGGCGCACCGCCGCGCCACGGGGCGTCCGTGCTCGCCTTGCGCCCGGCGTGCGCCAGCTGCACGCCCGCCTTCGCGCCCTGCGCGTGCGCGAGCGCGGTGAGGCGCCGGTGCCCGTCCGTCTGCGCGTCGTCCCACAGGCCCAGGTCGAACGGCGTGATGCGGCCCTCGGGCGTCACGGCCGTCGCCTCGGTGATGACGAGCGCCGCCCCGCCGACGGCCCGCGAGCCGTAGTGCTGCACGTGCCAGTCGTGCGGGACGCCCGCCGCGGGCCCGGTCGGCTCGGCCGAGTACTGGCACATCGGCGCCATCCAGACGCGGTGCGGGAACGTGACGCCGCGCAGCGTGAGCGGCGTGAACAGGGCGGGCGTGGTCATCGGGGTCCTTCCGGCTGGGCAGGCGGCGCGTGAGCGACCGCCGCGGTGGTCAACCGCCGGGCGGGCGCCGCTCTTCCGCCCGGACGGGCCGAGCGGGTGACGTGTGACGCGACGCACGCCCCGATCGGGGGACGTCCCTCGTCCGGCCGCCCGTGCGCGCCGATGACGCCGGTGCGGCGCACGCGTGCGCGCCGTCCGCCTGGCACGCCGGCGGTCACGAGAGAACGAGGCCCCCGGTGCGACCTGCCCGCCCCACCACCGTCGCCGGCCCCGGCCGGGCCCGCCGCGCGACCGCCGTCGTCGCGCTCGGGACGCTCGCCCTCGTGGGCGCCGCCCCCGCGGTGGCGGTCGCCGCCGCGCCCACCCCGACGCCGGACGCGACCGCACCGGCGGCCGGCGCCGTGCCCCTGCCCGCGGAGGACCAGGTCGACCAGGTCCCCGCCGCGCCGGGTCTCGACGCGGCGCACGACGAGCCGTCCCCGGACCCGTCCCCGTCCGACGCCCCGACCGAGGAGCCGTCCGACGAGCCCACGCCCAGCCCGTCGCCGACCGGCACGCCGGGGTGCCCCGAGGTCGTGACCGCGTGCTTCGGCACGGGCAAGGCGTACGCCGAGGTGTCGTCGCAGGACGGCGCGCCCCTCGCGGGCGCGGTGCTCGAGCTCGACGTCGCGGGCACCGACCCCGCGCCCGAGTGGACCGGCACCACCGACGCCGCGGGCGACGTGCCGGGCTGGTACGAGCTGCCCGCGGGCGCGACCGCGACGGTCCGCGTGGTGTCCGTGCCGGCGGGGTCGATGGTCCTCGGCGCGACGTCGCAGACGGTCGGCCCGTGCGTCGCCGCGACCGAGGAGACGCCCGCGGACTGCGACCTCACCGCGTCGTTCGAGCTGACGCGCGCGTACCGGGTGCTCGACGTGGTCGTCGCCGACGACGCGGGCGCGCCGCTGCCCGGCGCGACGTTCGAGCTGTGGGGCGCCGCGCCGGCCGCCGAGCCGCCCGCCCAGGTCCCGGACGAGCCCGCCGACCCGTCGCCGACCGACGACCCGACGCGGGGGTCCGACGACGACCACGACCACGACCACGACGACGACCACGACGACGACGACCACGGCGACGAGGACGACCGGGACGGGCACGGCCACACCGGCCCGGGCCGCGGCCACGACCACCACGACGACGACGCCCGCGGACGCGTCGCCGCGCAGGCCGCAGGCGACATGGCGGCCCTCGCGGCGCCCGTGCCAGCGGGCCGGGTGCTCGTCGCCACGGCCACGTCCGACGCCTCGGGCCGCCTGTCGTTCGGGCGCGTCGCGCCCGGCACGTACGAGCTGCGCGCCACCGCCGTCCCGGCCGGGTACGCGCTGCCGACGTCGACGGTCCCGGTGACGCTCGACCAGGTGCTCGCCGCCGCCGACGCGCAGGCACCCGTCGCCGTGCGGGTGCCGCTGCGCGCGGTGACCCCGCCCGGGGCCGGCGCGCCCGCGGCACCGCCGGCCGCGTCTGCCTCGCCGGCCGCGGCGGCCGCACGGACCGCCGCCCGCACCGGCGCCCTCGCGGCGACGGGCTCGCCGGCCGGTGTCCTCGGCGGTCTCGCGGCCGGCCTCCTCGCGGCCGGGCTCGGGTCCGTCGCGGTGGCCCGCCGGTCGTCGCGCCGGGCGTCCCAGCGCGCGTGAGCACGTCGACGCTGCCGGGCCGGGTCCCGGTGTGGTGGGTGCGTCAGGTGCGCCGCCCGGCCGACGCGCAGGGCCTGGGGCCGGCCGCGGGCAGCGGCGCGGCGAGCGGCGCGGGCCACGCCGGCACGGTGGTCGTGCACGGCGTCGCGACCGACGAGCGCCCGGACGGCACGGTCGTCGACGTCGGCGGGCTGCCCGCGGGCGCGGCGGTCGCGGCCGGGCGCATCGGGCGCGTGACCATGCGGGCCGGGTCGCTCCAGCTGCTCACCGTCGAGGCGCTCGGCGAGCACGCGGCCGACGCACCGCGGCTCGTCCTCGTCGAGCGGGTCCGGCGCGGCGCCGACCCCGTCACCACCGAGCTCGTCGCGTTCGCGCACGAGCACGTCACGGCGCGCGCGGCCGCGCTCGGCGCGTACGTCGCCGCCGGCACGGTCGTCACGCAGGCCGACGCGGCGCGGCTCGGGCTGCGCTCGGCGGACCAGGTGGGGGCCCTGCGCTGGTGCCCGTCGACGGGGCAGGTGCTCGAGGTCTACGTCGCCCCCGCGCACCGGCGGCGACGCGTCGCGATGTTCCTGCTGCTGGCCGCGGAGGGCACGTGCGCCGCGCGCGGCTGGCCGCACCTGTGGGGCGACGGGGTGCGCACCGCGCTCGGCGAGGCGATGCTCCGGCGGCTGCGGTACGGCGTCGGGCGGATCGGCGCGCTCACGCGCCTGGCGCCGCCGATGACCCCGCCGTCGGACGCGGTTGGCGTGCCGCGGCGGCTGCTCGAGCCGGTCGACTGACGGCTGACGGCACGGCACGGGGCGCGGCGGCCCGCGGCGCGCCCCGCGCGGTCGCGTCGACGGTCCGGGTGCGGGCCGTCCGGCCGCGTCGTACGGTCGCGCCAGCGCCGTCGGCCCCCTCGGCGCGCGAGCGTGAGGAGCCGACGTGACCACGACCCCGGCAGCGGTGGACGCACCGGACGAGGAGGCGACCGTGGGACGTCCGGTCGACCAGGGCGCGCCGCCGGCCGGTCCGCGGGGTGCGCTCGCCGCGCTGCTGCGCGGGCCCGGCGGTGCGGTGCGGGTCGTCGGCGTCGTGTGCGTCGTCGTGGCGCTGGCCGGGCGCGGGCCCGTGGACGCGGCGCTGTTCTCGCTCGTGCTGGCCGGGCTGGTCGTGCCGGTCGTCGGCCGCGTCGGGCCGGGCCTGGACGCCGCGTACGGCCTGGGGCTGCTCGCGGCCGCGTGGTGCGGCGCGCTCGGCCTGTACGAGCAGGTCGCCTGGCTCGACGTCGTGATGCACCTGGTCGTCACGGGCCTCGTCGCCGCGGTCGCGCACCTCGTCGTGGCGCGGCGGACCGGTGCCGTCGTCGACCCGACCCGCCCGGCACCGGGCGTCACGCGGGCCGCGTCGGTGGCCGTGACGGCGTCCCTCGGCCTCGCGCTCAGCGTGGCGTGGGAGGTGGGGGAGTACCTCGGCAACGCGTACGTCGACCCGGAGATCTACGTCGGGTACGCCGACACGATCGGCGACATGGTGATGGGCGGCCTCGGGTCGGCCGTCGCGGGCGTCCTGCTGCTGCGCGGGGCGCGTCGCCGGGACGACGCCACCGCCTGAGCCGGCCGGCGGCCCACCGACGCGCGGTCCGCACGGGCGGCCGTGCGCCCGCGGGCTCGCCCGTGCCACGATCCGGCCACCGCATCGCATCGCACCGCACCGCACCGCACGCGGGACCGGACCGGCGCGGACCGGACGGGACCGGACCGCGGCGCGCCGTGCCTGCCGCCGCCCACGCCAGGAGGAGACCCGTGACCGCGACCGCCGCCGTGACGATCCGCCGCGACGACCCCCGCCGCGCCGACGTGCTCGCGCTGCTGGAGGAGCACCTCGCCGACATGTACGCGACCTCCCCGCCGGAGTCGGTGCACGCGCTCGACCCCGGTGCGCTCGCGGCGCCGGGCCTGACGTTCTGGACGGCGCGGGACGACGACGGCGCGCTGCTCGGCTGCGTCGCGCTGGCGGAGCTCGCGGACGACGACGGCGAGCTGAAGTCGATGCGCACCGCCACCGCCGCGCGCGGCCGCGGCGTGGGCGGCGCCCTGCTCGCGCACGTGCTGGCCGAGGCGCGCGCCCGCGGCTACCGCACCGTGCACCTCGAGACCGGCACGCAGGACTACTTCGCGGCGGCCCGGCGCCTGTACGAGCGCGCCGGGTTCGTCGTGTGCCCGCCGTTCGGCGCGTACGTCGAGGACCCGCACAGCGTGTTCCTGCGCCGCGCGATCGAGGCACCGCCGGCCTGAGCGGCGCGACCGCCGCGCCGCGAGCCCACCGGATCACCCGGGCGAAAAGGGGCACAACCCGTCGAACCGGGCGCGCGCGCCTCGCGACACTGGCCGCGCAGCGCCGGTCGCCGACGTCCGGTGCGCACCGACCCGGGGGAACCTCATGCGCGTCTCGTCCGTCGTGCCCGCCGTCGCGCTCGTCGCCGCGGCCGCCGTCCTCGCACCGCCCGCCCACGCCGCCCCGCCGCCCGTCCCCGGCTGCGGCGCCGTCCTCACCTCCGACGCCCGCCTCACGGCCGACCTCACGTGCCCCGGCGGCACCGGGCTCACGCTCGCGGCCGGGGTGACGCTCGACCTCGGCGGGCACGCGCTGCGCGGCGACGGCACCGGGACGGGCGTCCTCGTGCCCGCGTCCGGCGACGTGACGATCCGGCGCGGCACCGTCGCGGGCTGGGGCACGGGCGTGGCGTCCCCGAGCACCGGCTGGGAGGAGGACCACGACGGGACCGTGACGGTCGAGCGCGTGCGGTTCGAGGGCAACGGCGCGGGCATCGACGGCACGTCGCGCATCGCCGGGCCGACCAAGACGTACGATGTGGACCGGTCGGCGTTCGTCGACAACGGGACGGGCTTCTCGGCGCTCGTCGGCCACGCGCTGCTGTCGCGCAGCACGTTCACCGGCAACGACCGGGTGGTGGGCCTCGACTCCGGCTACGCGCTGCTGGAGGACTCCCGGGTGAGCGGCAACGGCACCGTCATGGCGTGCTACGAGTCGGGCTGCGACATCCGGCGCAGCACCGTCGAGGACAACGGCACGGTCGTGGACGCGGCGTTCATGACGTGGGTCGAGGTCCTCGACAGCACGCTGCGCCGCAACGACACCGTCGTCGTCAACCACGGGCCGTACGGGCTGACGACCGTGGAGCGCAACCGGGTCGTCGACAACCGCGTGGGCGTCGACGCGGGCGGGACGTCGGCGCAGGTCGTCGACAACACGTTCCGCCGCAACGACGTCGCGGTCACCGCACCCGCCCCGTGGGACCCGGCCCAGGTCACCGTGACGGTCGTCGGCAACCGCTTCCGCGACGGCGGCGACGGCGTGCTGGTGCCCGAGGGAGCCGTTGAGCTCGGCGACAACGAGGCGGTCGGCAACAGCCGCTGGGGCATCCACGCGCCCGACGCCGTGGACCTCGGCGGCAACACGGCACGGCGCAACGGCAACGAGCCGCAGTGCGTCGGCGTCGTCTGCGGGGGGCCGCGCTCCTGACGGACGCCGCTCGCCAGGAACGGCGCGCGGGCCGGGACGCGGTGCGCGTCCCCG
>NZ_JBHUZW010000044.1:0-29973 GCF_042667215.1 Cellulomonas sp. NPDC057328
CGCCGTGACCTGCTCGGTCACGTGCTCCACGAGCTGGGCGCGCCGGAGGCGGCGCTCCACCCGCAGCATCTCCGCGTGCTCGCCGTGCAGTGCGCGCGCGGTGGCCACGGCCATGCCCACCATGACGACGCTGAAGGGCAGCGCGATGAGGATCGCGGCGGTCTGCAGCGCGACGAGCCCACCGGCGACGAGGAGGGCGATCGCGAGGACGCCGGACAGCACCGCCCACGTCACCCGGATTCCCACCCGCGGTGCGGGGTCGCCGCCGGACGCCAGCATCGCGACGACCAGCGACCCGGAGTCCGCCGACGTCACGAAGAACAGCGCGACCAGGACGATCGCCAGCACCGACAGGGCCGGGCCCCACGGCAGCTCGCCGAGCAGGTCGAACAGCGCGTTCTCGGGGACGACGACGCCGTCGGCCGGGACCATCCCCCCGTCGCCGAACAGCTCGCGGTACAGCGCGCTGCCGCCGAGCACGGAGAACCAGAGGAAGGTGATGAGTGTCGGTACCAGCAGGACGCCGCCGACGAACTCCCGCACGGTGCGCCCGCGGGAGATGCGCGCGATGAAGACGCCCACGAAGGGTGCCCACGAGATCCACCAGCCCCAGTAGAACGTCGTCCACGCCGCCTGCCACGCCTCGCCGGCCTCGCCCGCGTACGCGCTGACGTTGAAGGTCAGGGGCAGGACGTTCGCGAGGTAGACGCCGATCGACTGGACGAACTCGCGCAGCAGGAACAGCGTGGGCCCGAGGAGGAGGATCGCGACGAGCAGCACGCCGGCCATGGTGACGTTCGCGTTGGACAGCCACTTGAGGCCCCGGTCGAGGCCGGAGACCACCGATGCCGTCGCGGCGAGCGTGATCACGACGATGAGGACGACCTGCACCCCCGTCGACGGCGTCAGCACGCCGACGTGGTCGAGTCCGGCGGAGATCTGCAGCACGCCCAGCCCGAGGGACGTCGCCACGCCGAACACCGTGCCGACCACGGCCGTCACGTCGATCACGTCGCCCAGCCGGCCCCGGACGCGGTCGCCGAAAAGCGGCTCGAGGGCCCACCGGATCGACACCGGGCGCCCGCGCCGGTGGATCGCGTACGCGAGCGCGAGCCCGACGACGACGTAGATCGCCCACGCGTGCACGCCCCAGTGCAGGTACGTCTGCGCCATCGCCTGCTCGGCGAGCCGCTCCGGCGACCCGACGACACCCGGCTTCGGCGACGCGAAGTGGGTCAGCGGCTCCGCGACGCCCCAGAAGACGAGGCCGATGCCCATGCCGGCCGCGAACAGCATCGAGAACCACGCGCCGATGCCGAACTCCGGCGTCGCCTCGTCGTCCCCGAGCACGATGTCCCCCCAGCGCCCGAGACCCACCCAGAGGGCGAACGCGACGCACGCGGCGACGAGCAGGACGTAGTACCAGCCGAACGCGCCGACGACGTTCTCCTGGATGGCGCCGATCGCCGTCTCCGCCGCGGCCGGGAACGCGATCGCCAGCCCGGCGACGACCGCGATCACCGCCAGCGACGGCCAGTACACCGCCGGGTGCATGCCCCCGGGCCCGCGGCCGTAGCGCGGTCGGGGCACGTCGGCCCCCGCGTGCTCTGGTGTGGTGCTCTGGCTCACCCGGACAGCTCCCGTCGTGCTCGTCGTACCGGTCGTGCTCGTCCAGCGTCACAGCGCCGGGTCGGCCGCGCATCCGGGCGTGCGGCCGCCGGACCCGCCCGCGCCGCGACGGACGGGCCCGCGGCGGCCGCCACGAGCGGGGGCACCACGCGCGCCGGGTTAGCCTCGGGGCGTGCGAGCGAGCGGCGTCCTGCGGCGGCTCGTCCGACGGACCGCCGGCGGGCCCCCCGCGGTGCAGGTCGGGCGGCGTGCGCGCGGCGCCGGCTACGACGAGCGGTTCGTGCGGGCCGTGCTCGAGCTGGCGGTCCGCACGGGGGAGGCGATGCTCTCGCTGGGCGCCTCCGCCGGTGACGCGTCCACCGCCGTGCACCGCGTCGCCCGGTCGTTCGGCGTCGCGTGCGAGGTCGACCTCACGTTCACGGCGATCCTCGTCAACCACGACCCCGGGCCGGACGGCAGCCCCGTCACCGTGCTCCGCGTCGTCGAGACGCGCACCGCCGACTACGGACGCCTCACCGAGGTCATCTCCCTCGCGCAGGACGTCACCGCGGCGCCCGGCGTCGACACGGACGAGGCGCCGGACGCGCGCGCCGCCCGGCTGGAGGCGGCGCACGACCGGCTCGACGCGATCGTCGCGCACCCGCACCCCTACCGCCGTGGGCTCGTCACCGTGCTGCTGTCCGTCATGGCCGCGGGCGTCGCGGTGCTGCTCGGCGGCGGTGCGTGGGTCGCCGCGCTCGCGGGTGCGACCACGGCCGTCATCGACCGCGTGCTGCGCCGTCTGGGCCGGTGGGGCATCCCGCCGTTCTTCCTGCAGGCGGCCGGGGCCGCGGTCGCGACGGCGGTCGCGGTGGCGCTGCTCGTGCTGGTGCCGCTGCTGCCGGTCGAGCTGGCGACGCTGCCACCCTCGCTGGTCGTGGCGTCGGGGATCGTCGTGCTCCTCGCGGGGCTCTCGCTCGTGGGGGCGGCCGAGGACGCCATCAACGGCTTCCCCGTGACGGCCGTCGGGCGCGTGTTCGAGGTGCTCGTCCTCACGCTCGGCATCGTCGTCGGGATCGGCGCGGTGCTCGACGTCGCGCAGCGGCTGGGCGTGACGCTCGACGTCGTCGAGGTGCCGACCGACGTGCTGCCGCTCGGCGTGCGCGCGGCGGCGGCCGCGGTCGTGTCCGCCACGTGGGCGCTCGCGTCGTACGCGCCCGTCCGGGCCGCGGCCGTCGCGGCGGGGGCCGGGGGGCTGGCGCTCGTCGTGCAGGCCGCCCTCGGGACCGTCGGCGCCGGACCCGCGGTCGCGGGTGCCGGCGCCGCGCTCGTCGTCGGCCTCGGCGGCGAGCTGTTCGGCGGTCGCCTGCGGGTGCCGCCGGTCGTCACCTCCGTCTGCGGCATCGTGCCGCTGCTGCCCGGCCTGGCGATCTACCGGGGGCTCTTCGACCTCGTCGAGGCGGGCGGCGCGGGGCAGGGCGGCCCCGTGCTGCTGGGCGCCGCCATGGTCGCGCTCGGGCTCGCCGCGGGCGTGAGCCTCGGCGGGCTGCTCGGGCGGCCCCTGCGCACCGGTGCGCGCCGGCTCGCACGGCCGGCGCAGCGGACGGGGGTCCCCCTCGGGCGGTACCGGCGCCCGTGGGCCGTGGCCGCCCGCGACGAGGTGCCCGACGCCGGGACCGCCGACGACCGGCTGTGACGTGCGCGACAGCGTCCGCGGTGCCCACGGCGCGGGCGCGGGGGCGACGGCGGCCCCGCGTCGTCTACCTTGGGCGCCGTGAGTGCAGCGGAGAACGCGACCGAGGTCCCGCGCGGCGTGGCCAGCCACGAGGTCCCCGAGCCCCTGCGCAACGACGTCCGGCTGCTCGGTGAGCTGCTCGGGCGTGTGCTGCGCGACGCCGGCGGGGACGACCTGCTGGCGGACGTCGAGCGGCTGCGCGAGCTGACGATCCGCTCGCACGGCGAGCCGGACGGCGACGCGCTGGCGGAGGCGGAGCGCCTCGTGACCGGCTTCTCGCCCGAGCGTGCCGAGCACGTGGCCCGCGCGTTCACGTGCTACTTCCACCTCGCGAACCTGGCGGAGGAGTACCACCGCGTCCGCGTGCTGCGCGACCGCGAGTCCCGCCTCGCGCCGCACGAGCTGGCGCCCGACGACTCCCTCCCCGCGGCGTACCAGCGCCTGGAGGAGGAGATCGGCGCCGAGGCCGCGCGCGAGCGGCTCGCCGCGCTCGAGTTCCGGCCCGTGTTCACGGCGCACCCCACGGAGGCCCGCCGGCGCGCGGTCGCCCGCTCGATCCGCCGCGTGGCCGAGCTCGTCGCCGAGCGCGACACGATGCACATCGGCGGCACGACGCTCGCCGAGAACGAGCGCCGGCTGCTCGCCGAGATCGACACGCTGTGGCGCACGTCGCCGCTGCGCGCCGAGAAGCCGACGGTCCTCGACGAGGTCGAGACCGTCCTGTCGATCGTCGACGCGACGCTCGCGGACGTGCTGCCGCAGGTCTACCGGCGCCTCGACGACTGGCTCCTCGCGGCGGACGCCGGCACCACGGCGCCGGTCGTGCAGCCGTTCGCGCGGCTCGGCACGTGGATCGGCGGCGACCGCGACGGCAACCCGAACGTGACGGCCGAGGTCACCCGCGCGGCCGCGGTCGCGGCGTCGGAGCACGCGCTCGACGCGCTGCTGGTCTCGGCGCGCCGGACGGCGGCCGGGCTCACGCTCGACGGGGCCGGCACGCCGCCGTCGCCCGGGCTGGGCGCGCTGTGGCAGCGCCAGCGCTCGCTCGACGAGGCGATCGCGACACGCGCCGCGAACGACGCCCCCAACGAGCCGCACCACCGCGCGATGCTGGTCGTGGTCGAGCGCATCGCCGCCACGCGGCGCCGCGACGCGGACCTCGCCTACGCGAACGCCGAGGAGCTCGAGGCCGACCTGCGGGTCGTCCAGGACTCGCTCGTCGCCGCCGGCGCCCGGCGCGCCGCCTACGGCGACCTGCAGCGGCTGCTGTGGCAGGTGCAGACCTTCGGCTTCCACCTCGCCGAGCTCGAGGTCCGCCAGCACTCGCAGGTGCACGCCGCCGCCCTCGCCGACATCGAGGCGAACGGCGTCGACGGCGACCTGCAGCCGCAGACCGTCGAGGTCCTCGACACGTTCCGGGCGCTCGGCGCCGTGCAGCGCCGGTTCGGCGTCGCCGCCGCGCGGCGCTACATCGTGTCGTTCACGCAGGCGCCCGAGCACCTGGCGGCCGTCTACCGGCTCGCCGAGCTCGCGTTCGGCGGCGCGGACGACGCGCCCGTCATCGACGCGATCCCGCTCTTCGAGACCTTCGCCGACCTGCAGGCCAGCGTCGACATCCTCGAGGCGGCCCTCGCGCACCCGCGGGTGCAGGAGCGGCTCGCCGCCAACGGCCGTCGCGTCGAGGTCATGCTCGGCTACTCCGACTCGTCGAAGGACGTCGGCCCCGTCTCCGCGACGCTCGCCCTCGACGACGCGCAGCGCCGCATCGCCGACTGGGCGCGCCGCCACGACATCGCCCTCACGCTCTTCCACGGGCGCGGCGGCGCCCTCGGGCGCGGCGGCGGCCCCGCCAACCGTGCCGTGCTCGCGCAGCCGCCCGGCTCCGTGGACGGCCGGTTCAAGCTGACCGAGCAGGGCGAGGTCATCTTCGCCCGGTACGGCGACCCGGACATCGCGACCCGGCACATCGAGCAGGTCACGGCCGCGACGCTGCTCGCGGACGCGCCGAGCGTGGTGCGGCGCAACGACGACGCCGCGGCGCGGTTCGCCGACCTCGCCGGCCGGCTGGACGTGGCGTCGCGCGAGCGGTTCCACCAGCTCGTGCGCGCCGAGGGCTTCCCCGCGTGGTTCGCCGAGGTGACGCCGCTCGAGGAGCTCGGCCTCCTGCCGATCGGCTCGCGGCCGGCGCGCCGCGGGCTGTCGGTGTCGTCCCTCGACGACCTGCGGGCGATCCCGTGGGTGTTCTCCTGGTCGCAGGCCCGCATCAACCTCGCGGGCTGGTACGGGCTCGGCACGGCGCTCGACGCCGTGGGCGACCTCGAGGAGCTGCGCACGGCGTACGCCGAGTGGCCGCTCTTCGCGACGATCATCGACAACGTCGAGATGTCGCTCGCCAAGACGGACGAGCGGATCGCCGCCCGCTACCTCGCGCTCGCCGACCGGCAGGACCTCGCCGAGCTGGTGCTGACCGAGATGGCGCTGACCCGCCGCTGGGTGCTCGCGACGACGGGGTCGGACGCGATCCTCGGCCGGCGCCGCATCCTCGGCCGGGCCGTGCAGCTGCGCAGCCCGTACGTGGACGCCCTGTCGCTCCTGCAGCTGCGCGCGCTGCGGGGCCTGCGCACCGGTGCCGCCCCCGAGCAGGCCGACGAGCTGCGACGGCTCCTCCTGCTCACCGTGAACGGCGTCGCCGCCGGCCTGCAGAACACCGGCTGACCGGTCCGGTCCGGCGTCCCGGCCCCGGTGCGGCTCGTCCGCGCCGGGGCCGTCGTCGTCCCGCGAGCCGGACCGCTCAGCGCGCGGGGACCGTCCGGCCGGCCGCCCACGCGCGCAGGGCGGCGACCCGCTCGTGCATCACGACGGCGAGCGGCCGCGTCGCGCGCACCTCGGCGAGGACCGTGGCGGCGTCCAGCGGCACGCGCCGGGCGTGGGCCGCGTAGGTCGCGGCCACGACGGCCTGCTCGATCTCCGCGCCGGAGAACCCCTCCGTCGCGGCGGCGAGGCCGGTGAGCTCGGCGTCCGTCGGGTCGGCGCCGTGGCGGCGCGCGTGCAGGCGGACCAGGGCGGCGCGCGCCGGCGCGTCGGGCAGGTCGACGAAGAACAGCTCGTCGAACCGGCCCTTGCGCACGAGCTCGGGCGGGAGCGCGGAGATGTCGTTGGCGGTGGCCGCGACGAACACGGGGGTCCGCCGGTCGGCGAGCCACGACAGCAGCGTGCCCAGCACGCGGCGCGACGCCCCGCCGTCGCCGTCCGACGAGGCGAGCGCCTTCTCGATCTCGTCCACCCAGACCACGCACGGCGCCAGCGCCTCGGCCGCGGCGAGCGCCTCGCGCAGCCGCCGCTCGGACTCGCCGACGTACTTGTCGTGCACGCCGGCCAGGTCGAGGCGCAGCAGCGGCACGCCGAGCAGGGCGGCGGCGGCGCGCGCGGCCAGCGACTTGCCGCACCCCTGCACGCCGAGCAGGAGCATGCCGCGGGGCGCGGGCAGGTGCGGGGCGCTGCCGTCGAGCGCGGCGCGGCGCACGTGCAGCCAGCGCAGGACGCCGTCGAGCCCGACGACGTCCTCCGGGGCCGCCGTCGCGTACTCGTAGGACAGGATCCCGTCCCCGGCGAGCGCCTCCACGCGGGCGCGCTCCACCTCGGGCACGTCGCGCATCGTCAGCGCGCCGTCGGTCACCACGGCGCCGTGGGCGAGGCGCGCGACGTCGCCGTGGGACAGCCCGGCCAGGCGCGCGACGAGCAGGTCGCGCGCGTGCGGGTCCACGGGCGGCAGCGTGCCGGTCGTGGTGGCCCACGCGGCGACGACGTCGTCGACGATGCGCGCGCGCTCCTCGGCCGTGGGCAGGCGGGTCGGCAGGCGCACGGCCAGGTGCTCGAGGTCGGGCGGTACCCGCAGCGTCCGCGACACGAGCACGACCGTGCTGCGCCGGGCGACGGGCACCTGCGCGGCGTCCTTGAGCAGCCGTACCACGACGGGGTCGTCGAGGAAGGGGTGCAGGTCGAGCAGCACGTAGACGCCGGGCACGGTCGTGTCGACGACCGAGCGCAGCACGGCGACCGCCTCGGCGTTGTGCCGCTGCGGCGTCGCCCCGGGGACGTCGGCGCGCGACAGGCCCTCGGTGACGCTCCACCGGAACACCGGCCGCGGCGGCCCGGCCACGCGCGCCGCCGACGCGGTCACGAGCGCGACGGCGCCCGCCTCGTCGTCGGTCTCGAGCACCACGAGCGGGGACCGCGCCGCCACGAGCGCGCTGAGGTCGTCCCGCGAGACGGTGGGCGTCGGGACGGGGAGCATGGCCGCACGGTAGCGGCCGGGCGCGGCGGCGGGGCACCGCCGGTGGTGGGACGCGCGGGTGCGCCGGCGCGGGCGGTCGCGGCGGGTCAGGAAGGCAGCGACAGCACCGCGGGCAGCGGGCCGCCGGCGGCGAGCGCGTCGAGGACGAGCCGCTCGTGCGGGACGACCGGGTCGGGCAGCGCGTCGAGGGGGAACCACCCCATCGCCGCGGTCTTGTCCGGCTCGCGCGCCACCGGCTCACCCGACCAGTCCGTGACCTCGAAGAACGCGTCCAGCCGCTGCTCGACGGCGGGACCGCCGCGCTCGAACCGGTGCAGCGCCGTGAGCGGCACGAGCGCGTCGGGTGCGACGACGACGCCGGCCTCCTCCGCAGCCTCGCGCACCGCCGCCTCGTGCACGCTCTCGCCGGGGTCGACGTGGCCGGCCAGCGTGGCCCAGCACCCGTCCATGTACCCCGTGCCGCGCCGCAGCTGGAGGAGCACCTCGTCGCGCCCGTCGACGCGCCGGCGCAGCACCACGTACGCGGCGGCCACGAGGAGCGAGCGTCCGCCGAGGTGGTCGTCGGGCGCGTAGCGCGCCGGTCCGGGAGCCGTCCGGGCGCCCGGTGCCGGGTCGTCGGGGTGGGCGGGCGCGGCGTCGGGGGCGGCGTCGGCGGGCATGCGGGGGAGTCTGGCACGGGCGCCGCGGCGCCGGCCTGCTCAGGCGTCGACGAGGTCCATGTGCAGGATCTCCCACACGTGCCCGTCCGGGTCCGCGACGGCGCGCCCGTACATCGGCCCGTCCTCCTGGACGCCACGGAACTCGCTGCCGCCGGCGGCCAGCGCACGGGCGACGAGGTCGTCGACCTCGGCGCGCGAGGACGCGGAGAGGCAGTGCAGCACCTGCGTGCTCGAGCGGGCGTCGGACACGGGCAGGGGCGTGAACGCCGCGAAGCGCTCCTGGTCGAGGAGCATCACGCAGATGGTGTCCGACACGACGACGCTGACGACGTGCTCGTCGGAGAACATGTCGTTGACCCCGAAACCGAGGCCCTCGTAGAACGCCCGGGCGGAGGCGAGGTCGGTCACCGGCAGGTTGACGAAGATCATGCGGTCCACGGGTGGCTCCCTCGGTGCGGTCGGCCCGGGCGGGGTGCGGGCGCGCCGTCCGGTGGTGACGCGCGGTGCGTCCGTCGCGTCAGCGGTGCCGACTCGCGCACGGCCGCGGACTCATCGGGCGGCGCCCGGCGCGCGCACGGGTCGGACGTCGGGTGCCCGGCCCGCGACGGGGTTCCGGGCTGTCGGTGGTCGCCGCTAGCGTCGCCGTGTGACCACCACCACATCGCAGGAGTCCTCGCCGACGGCTCTCCCCACCGCGCCGGGTGCTCCCGGCGCCGTGGGTGCCGACGTGTCCGAGGAGGAGTTCACCGCGCGCCTGGCACCGCTGCGGCGCGAGATCCTCGCCCACTGCTACCGCATGACCGGGTCCGTGCACGACGCGGAGGACATGCTGCAGGAGACGTACCTGCGCGCCTGGCGCGCGATGCGCGGGTTCGAGAACCGCTCGTCGCTGCGGACGTGGATGTTCCGCATCGCGACCAACACGTGCCTGACGCACCTCGAGGGGCGCAAGCGGCGCCCGCTGCCGACCGGCGTCGGCGCCCCGCCGGCCGACCCCCGCGACCAGCCGCGCGAGGACACGAGCGTGCCGTGGCTCGAGCCGCTGCCGGACCGGCTGGTGTGGTCGTCGCCGCCCGTCGACCCCGCGGAGTCGGCCGTCGGCCGGGAGACGGTCCGGCTCGCGTTCGTCGCGGCGCTGCAGCACCTGACGGCGCAGCAGCGGGCGGTGCTGCTGCTGCGCGACGTGCTGGCGTGGTCGGCCGCCGAGGTCGCGGACGCCCTCGACCTGTCCGTCGCCGCGGTGAACTCGACGCTGCAGCGCGCCCGCGCGCACATGGCCAACGTGCAGGACGTGCCGCCGCTGGAGCCGACGGACCCGCGGCACCGGGACCTGCTGGCGCGGTACGTGGCGGCGTTCGAGGCCTACGACGTCGCGGCGATCGTGGAGCTGCTGGCGGCGGACGTCGTCTGGGAGATGCCGCCCTTTCCCGGCTGGTACCAGGGGCCGGCCGCCGTGGGCCACCTCATCGCCACGTGGTGCCCGGCGACGGGGCCGGGGTCCATGCGGTTGGTGCCGACCGCCGCGAACGGCCTGCCCGCGTACGGCCTCTACATGCGCGGCGACGACGGCGTGCACCGCGCGTTCCAGCTCCAGCAGGTGACGCTCGGCGCCGACGGCGTGCGGCACGTGACCGTGTGGTTCGGCGCCGAGCTGTTCGCCCGGTTCGGGCTGCCCGCCGCGCTCGGTCCGGAGGAGGGCGTCGCGCGCGCGGTCTGACGGCGCCGCCGGTCGGCACCGGGCACGCCGGTCGCCCGTCCGGGGCCTGACGCGACGAGCGCCCCGCCTCCCCGGTCGGCACCGGGGTGGCAGGGCGCTCGCGCGTCGCGGGGTCAGCCGCGCACGACGATCCGGAGCGGCTGGCTGTCGGTCGAGCCCGCGGCGTTGGTCAGGCGTGCCACGACCGTGTGCTCGCCGGGCGTCAGGCCCGTCAGCGTGGTCGTCGCCCCCTGGCGGCGCGGCGTCCGGGCGACGAGGTCCTGGCGGTCGACCTCGACGCCGTCGAGGAGCAGCGCGTACGACGTCGCGTTGGTGCCCCAGTACAGCGTCGTCGTCACCGTGACGGCGCCGTCGCGCACGGGGCCGGCGGTGACCGTCGGGCGTCCCGGGCTCGCGTCGCGGACCGTCACGGTCAAGGGCGCCGAGCGGGCCGTGCCCCACGGGTTGAGCACCTCGGCCACGTACGTGTAGGTGCCGTTGGTGCGGCCCGTGACGTCGAGCGTGGCGGTCTGCCGGCGCGGGGAGCGGCCGTCGACCCACTGCGCGTCGACCAGCACGTCGTTCTCGTAGAACCGCACGACCGTGGCGTTCTGCCCCCAGTAGAGCGTCGACGTCACGGTGTAGTCGCCGTCGTGCAGGCCGGTGCCGTGCGCGTTGTCGTGCGACACGCGCGGCGCGTCCGGCGCCCCGGTGGCCACCGGCGTGCCGGACGGCAGCGTCGCGCCGGCGCCGGCGCGGACGGCCGCCGCGACCTCCTCGGTGGGCTGCACGACCGGGTCGTAGTGGTCGGCCGGCGTCCAGCGGGCGGTGTCCGCGAGCGGCAGCGGTGCCGTCGCGTTGAACGCCGCCACGACGTCGACCGGCGCCCCGTTCACGAGCGTGCCCGTCTCGCGCAGCTGTGTGCCCTTCCACTCCGCCACGACGCGCGCCGGGTCGACGCCCTCGGCGAGCTCGACGGCGTTGTTCTCCGCGACGAGGCTCGACTCGATGCCGGCGCCCCAGTAGTACGAGAACAGGCCCGGCCGGGTCTGCTCGTACAGGTTGTTGTAGACGTGCACGTCGCCGAACCGGACGCGCGGGGCGCGCTGGCCGACGTCGGTCCACCGGTTGTGGTGGTACGTCACGCGGTGCTGGCCGCGGTCCTGCAGCCGCGAGTCGGACGACCCGACGATGCTCGTCTTGTCGTGGTCGTCGAAGTGGCTCCACGACACCGTGACGAGGTCGGACCCGTGCGTGACGTCGAGCAGTCCGTCGTGCACCTCGAACGGGCGCCCGTACACGGTCGGCAGCGAGGCCGGCGGGTGCTCGCCGTCGTCGAGGGTGAGGTGGTCGGCCCACACGCTGGTGGACGTCCACACCGACAGGTTGTCGTACGCGGAGTTCCAGTTGCCCGTGTCCCCGTCGCCCGGGTCCCACTGGGGGAAGCAGTCGTACGCGTCGGACAGCGTGAGGTTGCGGACGATGACGTTCGCCGCGTCGCGGATCCGCAGGTTGGCGCCGACGATCCCGGCGTCGTGGCCGACGCCGACGATGGTGACGTTCGAGCCGACGTGCTGCTGCGTCTGGCGGGCCTGCACGGCGGCCGCCGCCACGCGGGCGTCCTCGAGCGGGCCGGACGGGTCCTCCCGGCCCCACGGGCCCGCGGGGTCGTAGTGGGCGACGTAGTCGTCCATGGAGAACGGCGCACCGGTGCCCGCGACGGTGACCTGCGCGGCGAAGTCGTCGCAGGTGAGGCGCGTGCCGTCGGCGGTGGTGAAGGCGTCGAGCGTGCCGCGCACGTAGACGATCCGCGGCGTGGTGCTGCGGCGTGCGTCGGTCTGCGACCCGCCGGGGCGTCCGGCGAGGGCGTCGCGCAGCTCGGTCCACGTGTCGACGACGTAGACCTCGGACGCCGCGGCGGCGGCGCCGCCGGTGGTGCCTGCGGCCTCGACCACGCGGCCGTCCGGGCGGGTCGTGCCGGACCACGACGCCCACCCGTCGCCCGCCGGGAGGACCTCGCGGCCGAGGTCGCGGGCGGCGGGGGTGCCGGACGTGCCGGCGGCCGCGGCGCTCGCGCCCGCCGCTGCGGCGGGCCCCGCCGTGCCGGGCGCGGGGGTGGCCGCTGCGGCGGTCACCGGGAGGACGAGGCCCGCGGCGGCCAGCGCCGCGACGGCGGCGCGCCGGCCCGCCGGGCGGGTCCGTCGGGCGGGGCGGCCCGTCTCGTGGCGGTGGTCGTGGGGGTGGTCGTGGGGGTCGTCGTGGGGATGGGGGCTCGGTGCGGGGGCGGCGCGCATGCCGGACTCCTTCGTCTCGGTGGCGAGCGTGTCGATGGTGGAGGTGGTGAGAAACCGGTTTCTCGTCTCCTTCACCCACGGTGGCACGCGCACGGCGGGAAGCGCAATCCCCGAACGGTGGCGAACGGCGCGTCGCGGGCCCCCGGGCTGTCGGGTCAGGCGCCCGCGACGGCGCCCTCGATGGCCGCGACCATGCCGTCCCACAGCGCGGCCGGGTCGCCGGACCCCGTGACGAGCTGGTGCTCGACGGAGCCCCAGAACGACCACACCACCGACATCTGCGGGATCGCGGGCATCGGCGCGCCCTCGGCGCCGGCGGCGGAGAAGCCCTGCAGCACCGGGTCGTCGGCGAACGTGGCGACGGCGGCCGCCACGGCCGGCGCGCGCCCCGTGGCCTCGGCGATGCGTGCCTGCACCTCGGGGGCCGCGAGCGACGCGACGAAGGCGAGCGCGAGCGGCTCGCGCAGCGTCGTCGCCGACACGAACGCCGCCTGCACGCCGACGAACGGCTGGGCCGGCTGCGGTCCGGCCGGCGGCACGGGCAGGACCGTGACGTCGATCCCGGCCTCGAGGAACGCGGGCACGTTCCACGGTCCCGTGACCACGAACGGCGCGCGCCCGGCCTCGAACGTCTCGCGCGCCACGTCGGCGTCGACGGCCGGGTCGAGCACGCCGCGGTCGCCGAGGTCGCCGAGGTACGAGGCGAAGGCGTGCCCGCCCTCGCCGGCGAGCGCGAGCTCCGAGGTGTAGGAGCCGGTCGCGTCCGTGGCGAAGACCGGCACCCCGAACGACGTCTGCAGCGGGTACAGGTGGTACGGGTCGCTGGCGGCCTCGGTCTGCTGGAGCAGGAGCGGGCGGTCGGCGCGGCCCGCGGCGACGAGGCGCTCGCCCTCGGCCACGGCCTCCTCGAACGTCGCCGGGTCGAGCCTCGTGAGGCCGTCGTTGCGGACGAGGGCCACGTTCTCGGTCGAGAGCGGCACGCCGTACGTCTCGCCGCCGTACGCGACGGCCTGCACGGCCGCGGGCACGAAGGCCTCCGGGTCCCCGATCGCGACGGGGACGACCGCGCCCGCCGCCACGAGCTCGCCGAGCCAGTCGTGCGCACCGACCAGCACGTCCGGCCCTCGACCGGAGCCGACGCCCGCGAGGAACGCCTGGCGCAGCTCGTCGTTGGCCCGTCCCTCGACCGTGACCTCGACGCCGGTCGCCGCGGTGTGCTCCGCCGCGAGGGCCTCGAACGTGGGCAGACGGTCCTCGTCGGTCCACACGGTGATGCGCTCGGCCCCGCGCGCGGGCGCGGTGCCGGGCGCCGCGCCGGTGCACGCCGCGGCCAGCAGGGCGAGCGAGACGACGACGGCGGGGGCGGCGACCCGGCGGGCGCGGCGGGGGGAGGGGGAGCGGTGCACGTGGACTCCTTCGTCGACGAGGGGCTGCGCAGCGGTGCGCGGACCGGGCCGTCGCGACCGTAGGCGGGCACCCCCCGACCTGTAAACGTCTTGCTGCAAGTTGCAGCAAGAACAGCCGATCGGATTCGCCCGGGCGGCCCAGCGTGCGTCCGACGGGGTGCGTCGCGGCGTGCTCCCGCGCGTGCGGTCGGCCGGTCGCTAGCGTGGGCACGAGGGCCGCGCGTCCGGCGCGGTCGTGCGGCGGACGGGCGGGCCATGAGCGACACGGGGTACGGCGACTTCGAGTTCGAGCGACGGTTCCTCGCGCGCGACGTCCCGGCGCGGCTGCTGGAGACGGCGCCGGCGCTGATCGTGCAGAGCTACTACCTCGCCGACGGCGGCTACGCGCTGCGCGTGCGCGCGCAGGCGTCGTCGGTCGACGTGCCGGTGGACTTGGGGCTGGACGAGGCGGCGCTGCTCGAGCGCTTCGCGGACGCCGTCGACTTCTGCGCCGTCACGGTGAAGGGCCCGATGGCCGGCGGCACCCGGTACGAGGCCGAGCGCGAGATCGACGCGCAGGTCGGGATCGAGATGGTGCGCCGCGGTGGCGCGCGGGTGGCCAAGCTGCGGCACTCGGTGTGGCTGGGTGACGACGGCTGGGTCGTCGACGTCTTCGCCGGCGCGAACGCGCCGCTCGTCGTCGCGGAGGTCGAGCGCGGCGGCCCGGTGACCGACCTCGCCATCCCCGGGTTCTGCGTGACGGAGGTGACGGAGGACGCGCGGTTCGCCAACGACGCGCTCGCGCACGCGCCGTTCGGGGCGTGGGCGGACGCGTACGCCGCCGAGCTCGCCGCGGCGGGTCCGCGGTTCCTGCCGGGGTTCGGGCACGACCACCGGATGTCCGGCGCCTACGACCGGTAGTCGGCCGGCGCTTGTAGTTGATCGTTGAACTATTGAACGATCAACCGTAGTCTGGCGGTATGCCCACCGCCCCCGCACCCGGAACCGGCGCCGACCTGCCGCTCAAGCGTCACCACGCGCCCGAGCCGATCGCCGCCGGCACCGCGATGGACGCGGTCACGCTCCTCGTCGGCGACCTCGACCGGCAGCTGACGTACTACCGCGACGTGCTCGGCCTCGAGCCGCTCGACCGCCCGGGGGACCGGTTCGACGGCGACGCCGGCGGTGCCGCCCCCGCGCGGGTCGTCCTCGGCCGCCGCGGCGTCCCGCTGGTCGTGCTGCAGCACGCGCCCGACCTGCCGCCACGCACGCGCGGGTCCGCGGGGCTCTTCCACACGGCCCTGCTGTTCGACGACCGTGCCGGGCTCGCCGCGACCCTGGCCTCGGTGGCGCGGCACGCGCCGCACACCTACGTCGGGTCCGCGGACCACCTCGTCTCGCTGGCCTTCTACCTCACGGACCCCGAGGGCAACGGCGTCGAGCTGTACTGGGACCGCGGCCGCGAGCTGTGGCGGCGCACCCCGCAGGGCGGCGTCGTCATGGACTCGCTGCGGCTGGACCCGCACGCGTTCCTCGGTGAGCACCTCGCCCACCCCGAGCCGTCCGGCGACGACGCGACGGTCGTCGGCCACGTCCACCTGCAGGTGGGGGACGTCGCCGGGGCGCGCACCTTCTACGTGGACGCGCTCGGCTTCGAGGTGCAGGCCGAGTGGCACGGCGCGCTGTTCGTGTCGGCCGGCGGCTACCACCACCACCTCGCGATGAACACGTGGGGCACCGCGGGCGCGGGGCCGCGGGCGTCGTCCCTCGGCCTGGGCGAGGTGCGCGTGGTCGTCCCGACGGCCGACGACCTCGGGGCGCTGCGCGAGCGCGTCCGGTCGGCGGGCGTGACGCCCGACGACGACGGCGCCACGCTCCGGTTCGCGGACCCGTGGCGCAACGTGGTGCGGGTCAGCGTCCGCGAGGTGCACGCCGCCTGAGACGGCGGACGGCCCGGCGCCGGCCGCCGTCCACCGCGGGCCGGCCGTGTCACCGGCCCACGGTGCCCCACGTCTCGAGGAGGCCGAGCCGCCACGTCGTCAGGCCCACCAGCAGCACGACGCCGAGCGCGGTGGCCGCGAGCACGCCGTCCCGGACCCCGAGGGGCACGGGCCGGTGCACGGTCCGCGGCCCCGACCCGACCCCACGGGTCTCGAGCGCCACGGCCATCTGCTGCGCCTGCCGCAGCGTCACCACGAGGAGCGTGAACGCCGCCCTGCCGAGCAGACCCGGGTGCGCCGGCAGCCGGCCGGGCCGACGCGGGCGAGGCCCCGGCAGCCGTGCCGCCTGGGCCTGCCGGACGGCGACCCAGCGCGCGGGCAGCTGCTCGAGCACGCGGTGCCCCGCCAGCAGCGCCGCGGCCCACCGGGACGTCAGGCCGGCCCGCTGGTGCAGGCTCGTGACGAGCCGCACGGGGTCCAGCGACGACGCCACCACGACCGCGAGCGTCCCGACGAGCAGCGTGCGCACCGCCAGGCCCGCGCCGACGAGGACGCCCACGTCCGTGACGGTGAGCCCGCCCACGTGCCCGACCGGCACGCCGGGGCGCGTCACGAGGTTGACCGCGAGCACGGACGCGGCGAACGGGCCGAACGTCGCGGCGCCGCGCAGCAGCGTCCGCCACGGGACGCCGCCGGCGCGTGCCGCCACGACCGCCACGACCAGCAGCGCACCCGGGGTCCACGGGTCGACGGGGACGAGCAGGAGCAGCGAGACCACCAGCAGGGTGGCGAGCACCAGCGTCGGGTCCCGCCGCGCGAGCGCCGACGGGCGGGGCACCGGCGCTGCGGCGGGCGTCATGCGAGCGCCTCCGCCGCCGGCTCGCGGGTGCGCGCGGCGAGCGCGCCGAGCACGGCGGCGAGCGGACGGCCGTCCGCGACGGCCGCACGCACGGCCGGCGGCAGCGGGAGGCCGGCGCGGGGCAGGGCCCCGGCGCGGAGCACGGCGTCCACGGGACCGTGCGCGAGCACCCGCCCGTCGCGCAGGACCAGCACGTCGTCGGCCACCTCCGCCACGAGCCGCACGTCGTGCGTCACCAGGACGACGCCGCGCCCGGCGTCCGCGAGCCCGCGCCACGCCCGCGCGCACGTGCGCCACGTCGCCCGGTCCTGCCCGAAGGTCGGCTCGTCCGCGAGCACCACGTCGTGGTCCCCGACCGTCGCCGCCGCGACCGCGAGCCGGCGCTGCTGGCCGCCCGACAGCCGGAACGGGTCCGCGCCGGCGAGCGGCGTGAGGTCGTGGGCGGCGAGCGCCGCGTCGGTGCGGGCGTCGACGTCGGGCACCCGCGCCCGGCGCAGACCCCAGGCGACGTCGTCCCGCACCGTCCGGGCGAGCAGCTGCTGCTCCGGCCGCTGCAGGACCAGCGCGGGGCGCGGGCCGCGCACGACCCCGTCGGCGGGCAGCAGCCCGGCGAGCGCCAGCAGCAGCGAGCTCTTGCCCGACCCGTTGAGCCCGACGACGGCGGTCACCCGGCCGGCGCGCACGTCGAGCGAGACCCCGTCGACCGCGGTGCGGCCCCCGCGCCGGACACGGAGGTCGCGGGCGTGGAGGAGCACCGGGGACCCGGCCGGGGCGCGGGGGGACGACGGGGCCGGCAGGTCCCGCAGGTCGCGCACCCGCGCGGCGGCGAGCTCGGCCCACCAGGGCAGCCACGTGCCCAGCGCGGCGAGGTCGGGGGCCAGGTCGCCCAGCACGTCGCGGGTCGGACCGTCGGCGAGCACGCGGCCCGCCGCGCCGAGCACGACGACGCGGCCCGGCCCGGTGCGTGCACCGCCGGCGGCCCCGTCCGGGCCCTGCCCGCCCTGCTCGTCGAGCCGGTGCTCGACGAGCAGCGTGGCGCGCCCGGCCGCGGCGCGGCCCACCGCAGCGCCCACGGCGGCGGCGCCCGCGGGGTCCAGCAGCGCCGTGGGCTCGTCGAGCAGGAGCACCCGCGGACGCGCCGCCAGGACCGTCGCGAGCGCCACCCGCTGCCCCTCGCCGCCCGACAGCCCGGCCGTCCGGCGACCGTGCAGGTGCGCGGCCCCCACGGCGAGGAGCGCCGCGCGCACGCGGGGGCCGATCTCCTCCCGCGGGACGCCCCGGTGCTCCAGCCCCGAGGCCACCTCGTCCGCCACGGTCGGCAGGCACAGCTGCGCCCACGGGTCCTGCGTGAGCGTGCCGACGTCGCGGGCGACGCCGGCCGTCGTGGTCGTCGGCACGGCGGGCGCCCCGGGGGCGACCGGGGCGAGGACGCGGTGCCCGGCGACGCGCACGTCGCCCCACGTGGACGCGTCGACCTGCTGCGGCACGACGCCGGCGAGGGTGCGCAGCAGGGTGCTCTTGCCCGACCCGGACGTGCCCAGCACCAGCACCCGTTCGCCGGCGTCGACCCGCAGGTCCACGCCGGCGAGCACGTCGTCCCCGGCGTGCGGCCAGCGCACCCGCAGACCGGTCACCTCGATCACGCCGTCGCCCCGTCCACGCCGGCCTCGTCCACGCCGGGCCCGTCCGCGCCGGCACCGTCCGCGCCGGCACCGCGCGCCGCCCGCCGGGCACGCCGCTCGCGGCCCAGCGCCGTCTCGTCGAGCACACCGGTACGGGCGAGCGCGTCCCCGAGGACGCGCGCGAGCAGCCCGCACAGCACGACGCCGCTCACCACCTGCAGCCCGATGCGCAGCGCGAACAGGTCCTGCAGGTGCCAGCCGTACCGCACCGTGCCGAGCAGCGTGCTGGCGAGCCCGGCGCTGACGCCGCTCGCGACGAAGACCCACCACCCGTACCGCCGGTACCGGGTGAGCGTGAACGCCAGCTCGGCGCCGACGCCCTGCACGAGCCCGACGAGCAGCAGCATCGGCCCGACCGGCGAGGCGAGGAACGCGACCTCGACGAGCGCGGCCACCAGCTCGACGACCACCCCGACGCCGGGCTTGCGGACGATGTAGATCGCGAGGGGCGCGACGACCATCCACCCGCCGATGAGCACGTGCTGCGCCAGGTCGCCGAACGGCCCCATCGCGATCTGCAGCGCCGCCCACGCCTGCACCAGGGCCCAGTACAGGAACCCGAACACGACCGCGAGCACCGCCAGCAGCACCAGCTCGGAGAGCGTGAGCCCGCGCCGTGCCCGCACGTCGACGACCGGCGCGTCGGCGCTCCGGTCGGCGTCGACGCGGTCGGCGCCCGCGTCCGGCGCGACGTCGCGCCCGGCCGCGGTCACGGCGCCACCGCCGACGACGCGACGGACGGCGACCCGACGGACGGCGACCCGACGGACGGCGACCCGACGGACACGGTCACGTGCGTGACGACGTGCCGCACGTGCTCGCCGGTGCGCGCCCACGCCAGCGCGACCGTCCCGAGCACGTCGGCGAGGTCGCCGTCGAGCCGCGTGACGCAGTGCTCGGACGTGACGCGCACGCGCGTCCCCGCCTCGTCGACCGCCGCGAGCACGGCGTCGAGGTGCCCGCCCACGCCGAGCGGGTACAGAGCCCAGTGCGCGCTCGCGGGCACGCCCACGGGCGCCGGCGGGGCGAGGTCGACGGGGGCGAGGACGACGTCGTCGCCGAGGTCGCACGCGACCTCGCCGGGGCAGCCGCGTGACAGGTGGACGTGCGCCACGACGTGGCCGCCCTCGCGCGCGACCGCGGCGACGAGGTCGACGACGACCCGCAGGACGTCCGCCTCGGGGCCGCGCACGAGCGTCGACACGTCGTCGGTGACGACGTCGACGCCGGTGCGGTCGAGCACGGCCAGCGCACCGAGGAGCACGTCGGCGAAGTCGTCGCGGTGCGGGTGCACCGACACGCGGGCGCCCACCCCGAGGGCGGCGGCGCGCGCACGGGCCGCCGCGCCGTCGCCGGCGGGCGCGCGGAGCGGCGTCGCCGCGGGGGTCGGCGCGTCGGCGCCCGTCGGGTCGTGCGGGGCCGTCGCGGGCGGCGGGTTGGCGGTCGTGCGGGTCACGGGTCCTCCCGGGGTCGGGCCCCCGGGTGAGGACGCAGCCGGGGCAGGAGGACGCGACGCACCCCGGCACCCGTGCGCGTCCCGCCCCGGCGCGCAGCCGCGGGGGCGCGCGACGGGGACGAGGCGCGCCGCGGTCGCCGCGGCACGAGCCCTGCTCCCTACGCTGGTGCTGACCAGATCAGGTTCCACGGGTCAGCCGGTGGGACGACGGGCGTCCGGCCGGCACTCTCAGCGCTCCTGCGCTCCCCGGGGGCGTGTGGCGCCGACCCTAGCGCGGCCCGCGCCTGCGGCACCAGGGCGTCCGCGGTCCCGCGCCGTCCGCTGCACGGGTCGTCCGCGGAAGCCGCGGGGCCGGGCCCTGCCCGGCCCCACGGCTCAGTCGGTGATCGGCGTCAGCACGGCGATCCGCCAGGTCCCCGCGTCGTCGACGAGCTGGTAGATGAACCGCTCGGTCCGCTCGTCGCCGTAGCGCCAGGTCACGTCGGCCCAGACGCTGTGGCCGGTCTCCGCCACGACCCGCACGTCGGACGAGACGTCGTCGACCCCGTCGTACTGCTCCCACGCGCTCGTGAAGAACGCCTCGGTCTGCGACCGGTCGGCCACCGCCAGCGACTGGGCGGGGAACGCGATCAGCGCGGGCACCGCGTACAGCCCGGCGACCGCGCCGGCGTCGCGGGCGAGCAGCCCGCGCGCGTACTCGTCGAAGAACTGCTCCACCTCGGGGCGATCCGTCATGCCCTCCACGCTACGGGCGGGGCGTCGGACCGGCCTCCCGGGACGGGATCGCCGGTCCGCGCGAGGAGGACGGCGGTGTGTCGCCTCAGCCGAGCCAGCCGCGGCGCCGCCGGGCGCGGTCGATCGCCGTCACCGACTCGCGCTCCGCGGCGTCCGCGGCCGCCTCCGCCAGCCCGTGCAGGCGGCCCAGCGTGAAGGCGTTCTCGCCGTCGAGGTGGGCCTGCATCGCCATCCGGCGCAGGGAGGCCTGCCGCACGCGCGCGTCGTGGTGGTCGCCGAGCGCGGACTGCACGTCCTTCGCGCGACGTGCGGACCGGTGCGCGGCGCGGCCGACGGCGGACGCCGCCACCTCGCTCGCGTACCGGGCGCGGCGCGCGTCCTTGCGGGCCTCGTGCAGCGCGTGGTCGCGCGCGTCACCGGGTGGCAGGGCGAGGGCGCGCCCCACGGCCGCGTCGAAGCGGCGCCAGGCGCGGCGCGCCCGGCGGGGAAGGAAGCGGTCGGCCGGCTCGTCGGCGCGCGGACCGGCCGGGAGGTCCTCGGCGAGCGCGGCGAGCGCGGCCAGCGTGCGCCGGTGCGCCCCGGACGCCAGGTGCGTGCGCAGCGGGTCGAGCGCCGCGGTGCGGGCGGCGCGCCGGTCGTCGTCCACGCGCGTGCGGACCGGCCCGACGACGAGCTCGTCGGGCTCCCGCTCGAGGCCGCGCAGGAGGGCGTCGCGCTCGACCGCCGGGTCGCGCACGTCCCCGAGCAGCCGGCCCAGCGCCCGCAGGTCGTCCCGCAGGGGCTCGACGCGCTCGCGGTCCAGGACGGGCCGGAACACCCCGAGTGCGGTGCGCAGGCGCCGGGTCGCGACGCGCGCGTCGTGCACGGCGTCGTCGTCGCCCTGCTCGAGGCCGGGCCCGGCGGCGACGAGCGCCGCGACGGCGGCGGCCACGTAGGCGCGCACGTGCTCGCGGGCCGTGCCGTCGCGCGGCTCGGCGGAGGCGTGCGGCAGCGGCGTCGACGGCGCGTCCGACGTGCCGCTCATGCCGCGCCCTCCCCGTCGCCGTCCGCACCGTGCCCGGCCGCGACGCGCTCGTCGTCCCGCACGGGTCCGGGCGGCGTGCCGTCCCCGAACGGCCGGCCGCCCAGCGCCTCGCGACCGTGCGGGGTGAGCCAGCCGCCCACGAGCGGGCCGCGGGGCACGACGCCCGACGGGTTGATGTCCGTGTGGACCTCGTAGTAGTGCTGCTTGATGTGGACGAGGTCCACGGTGTCGCCGAAGCCCGGCGTCTGGAACAGGTCCCGCGCGTAGGCCCACAGCACCGGCATCTCGGTCAGCTTCGTGCGGTTGCACTTGAAGTGGCCGTGGTAGACGGCGTCGAAGCGCACGAGCGTCGTGAACAGCCGCACGTCCGCCTCGGTGATCGTGTCCCCGACGAGGTAGCGGCGGTCGCCGAGGCGCTCGGTCAGCCAGTCCAGACCGGCGAAGAGGCGGTCGTAGGCGCGCTCGTACGACCGCTGCGACCCGGCGAAGCCGCACTTGTACACGCCGTTGTTGACGTCGCGGTAGACGCGCGCGTCGACCGCGTGGATCTCGTCGCGCAGCGCCTCGGGGTAGAGGTCCGGCGCGCCGGGGCGGTGGTGCGCCGTCCACTCCGTCTCGAGGTCGAGCGTCATCTGCGCGAAGTCGTTCGTCACCACCATCCCGGAGGGGACGTCCACGATCGCGGGCACCGTGATGCCCCGCGGGTACTCCGGGTCCCGCGCGAGGTAGGCGTCGCGGATCCGCTCGATGCCGAGCACCGGGTCCACGCCGCCGGGGTCGAGGTCGAACGTCCACGAGCGCTCGTCGTGCGTCGGCCCGCAGACGCCCATCGACAGCGCGTCCTCGAGGCCGAGCAGGCGCCGCACGACCACCGCGCGGCTCGCCCACGGGCACGCGCGGGAGACCACCAACCGGTAGCGGCCGGCCTCCACGGGCCAGCCGTCGCGGCCGTCGGCGGTGATGCGCGTCGTGATGTAGCGGGTGTCGCGGTCGTAGTCCGCGCCGGGCGTCACGTACACCCCGGGCCGGTCGTGCGCGGACGTGCCGGCCGCGCCGGGGGCGTCCGTGGCGGTGCCGGCAGCGGCGCCGTCGGAGGGGGTCGTGCCGGTGGTCTGCGCGTCGTCGTCCACGCGCCCGATGATGCCCCGCGCCGACGCGCGCCGCAGCGGCTGGGTGCCGGGGCGGCTGCCGTCGCCCGCGACCGAGGGGGCCGTCGCCTGCGGCCGTCGGTGCCGCCGCCTACAGTGGCTGCGCGTCGGCGGACGCCGGCCACGGCCGCGGCCGTGCCACCCGCGGCGACGCGCCGCCCGACACCCGGGAGGGGACCGCGTTGCAGCCGGCCCGACCTCAGCCGACCGACCTCGACACCCCGCGCCGCCCGGTGCCCGTGCGCCGGCGCCGGCTGGTGACGCTCGTCGCGGCCGTCGCCGCGCTCGCGGCGTGCACGTCCGGCACCCCCGACGGCTCCGGACGCACGGACGAGGCCTCGCCGTCCCCGTCCGCGACGCCCGTCGCCGCGACCCTGCAGGCGTCGCCCCCGCCGGCCACGGTGGCCACGGGCTCGGACGCGAGCGCGGCCCTCCAGGTCTCGGCCGCGGTCTTCGCGACCGCGCCGGTCGTCGTGCTCGCCGACGCCGCGGACGTGCCGGGGCAGCTCACCGCCGCCTCCGCGGCGGTCGCGGTCGGGGCCCCGGTGCTGCTCACGGGCGGCGACGCGGACGTCGCCGGCGAGGTCGACCGCCTCGGGGCCACGGCGGCGCTCGTCGTCGGCGGCGCCGACACGTCGGTGCTGCCCGCGGAGGTCGACGCCGTGCCGCTCGCGGCGGGTGCGGGCACCGACGCCGTCGCGGCGGCGACCGGCCGGACGGCGGGCGACGACACCCCCGTCCCCGCGGGCGGGGAGGCGGCCGCGGTGCGCGCCCTCGCGGCGGACGCGGTCGCCGTCCTGCGCGCCGAGGGTGGAGCGGCACAGGCGCCGGACGGGACCGCGGACGAGCCGTCGGAGGGGGAGACGTCGGGCGCGGCGTCGGACGAGCCGTCCGTCGGCACGGCGGCGTCGGACGACGCCGCGGCGGAGACCGCCCGGCTCCCCGCGACGGCCTCGCCCGAGCCCGGGCCGGCAGTGCTCGGGCTCGTCAGCGGGCCGCAGCCGCTCGCCGCGCTGGCGACGCTGCGCGCCGCGGGCGCCGGCGTCGTCGACGTGCCCGGTGCCGACCCGCGCGCGACGTCGGCCGCGGTCGAGCAGGTCGCGGGCGCGCAGCCGACGGCCGTCGTCGCCCTCGGCGAGGCGTTCGGCACCTCCGACCGGCTGGCGGCGCGGGTCGCGTCCGCGCGCACGGGCGCGCAGCTCCCCGGTGGCGGCCAGCTCGTGTTCCCGGCCGCCGAGGGGCAGCCCGGCAAGAAGTACGTCGCCCTGTACGGGACGCCCGGCTCCGGCGCGCTCGGCGTGCTCGGCGAGCAGGACGTGCCGGCCACGCTCGCCCGCGCGGAGCAGCACGCGGCGCCGTACCGCGGCCTGACGGCGGACACGGTGGTCCCGGCGGTCGAGATCATCGCGACGATCGCGTCGGCGGGCCCGGGCGACGACGGCAACTACTCCAACGAGCGCCCGGTGGAGGACCTGCGGCCGCTCGTCGAGGCGGCGGGCGCGGCCGGCACGTACGTCGTCCTCGACCTGCAGCCCGGGCGCACGGACTTCGTCACGCAGGCCCAGCGCTACGCCGACCTGCTCGCGCTCCCGCACGTCGGGCTGGCGCTCGACCCGGAGTGGCGGCTGGCCCCCGACCAGGTGCACCTGCGCCAGATCGGGTCGGTCGGCGCCGACGAGGTGAACGCGACGGCCGAGTGGCTCGCGCAGTTCACGCGCGACCGCGGGCTGCCGCAGAAGATGTTCGTGCTGCACCAGTTCCAGCTGCGCATGCTCACCGACCGCGAGCGCATCGACACGTCCCACGACGAGCTGGCCACCGTCATCCACGTCGACGGGCAGGGCAGCCAGCCCGCGAAGGCGGGCACGTGGGCGACGCTGCGCAACGGCGCACCGCCCGTGCACTGGGGATGGAAGAACTTCTACGACGAGGACCTGCCGATGCTGGACCCGGTGCAGACGTACCAGGTGCAGCCGGTGCCCGACCTCGTGACGTACCAGTGAGGCCCCCGGCGGGCCCGCGCGCCGGCGTGCGGACCGGGCCGCGTCCTGCCTAGCGTGGCGGGCATGACGGTCCCCACGCGCACACTGGTCGACGGGCTCGAGCTGCCGGTCATCGGCTTCGGCACCTACCCGCTCAAGGGTCACGACGGTGCGGAGGCGATCCGCTCCGCGATCGACGTCGGCTACCGCCTGATCGACTCGGCGTACAACTACGAGAACGAGGGCGCGGTCGGCGAGGCCGTGCGCCGCAGCGGCGTGCCGCGGGACGAGCTCGTGCTGTCGTCGAAGCTGCCGGGCCGCTACCACCGGCACGACGACGCGGTGCGCGCCGTGCACGAGTCGCTGTACCGCGCGGGGCTCGACCACTGGGACCTGTACCTGATCCACTGGCCGAACCCGAAGCAGGGCCTCTTCGTGGAGGCGTTCGGCGCGCTGCTCGAGCTGCAGCAGGCGGGGCTGGTCCGGTCGGTGGGCGTCTCCAACTTCCTCCCGGTGCACCTGCAGGCGCTGCTCGACGCGACGGGTCGGGTGCCGAGCGTCAACCAGGTCGAGCTGCACCCGCGGTTCTCGCAGCGCGAGCAGCGCGCCGCCGACGAGCTGCTCGGCGTGGTGACGGAGGCGTGGAGCCCCCTGGGGCGCGGCAGCGACGTGCTGGAGGACCCGACGGTCGTCGAGGTCGCCCGCGCGCACGGCGTGGGTCCGGGCGAGGTGATCCTGCGCTGGGTGACGCAGCTCGGCGCCGTCCCGCTGCCCAAGGCCGCCGACCCCGACCGGCAGCGACGCAACCTCGGCGTGCTGTCGTTCACGCTCACGGACGACGAGGTCACCGCCATCAGCGCGCTCGACCGCCCGGACGGCCGCCTGCAGGACCAGGACCCGGCGGAGTACGAGGAGTTCTGACCCGTCAGCGGCGCCGCGGGGCCCGGACCTCGCGCGCGCTCGAGCTGGCACCATCACCGGCGTGCGCGGCGAGCGCCGCCCGAGCCGAGGAGACCCCATGACCGCACCCGTCAGGATCGGCGTCCAGCTGCAGCCGCAGCACGCCGACTACGGCCAGATCCGCGACGCCGTGCTGCGCGCCGAGGACCTCGGCGTCGACGTCATCTTCAACTGGGACCACTTCTTCCCGCTGTACGGCGACCCCGACGGCAAGCACTTCGAGTGCTGGACGATGCTCGGCGCGTGGGCGGAGCAGACGAGCCGGGTGGAGATCGGCGCGCTCGTCACCTGCAACTCGTACCGCAACCCCGACCTGCTGGCGGACATGGCCCGCACGGTCGACCACATCAGCGGCGGGCGGCTGATCCTCGGCATCGGCGCGGGCTGGTTCGAGCGGGACTACGACGAGTACGGGTACGAGTTCGGCACCGCCGGCGCGCGCATCGCGGACCTGGCCGAGGCGATGCCGCGGATCAAGGCCCGCTGGGCGGCCATGAACCCGGCGCCGACGCGCGAGATCCCCGTGATGATCGGCGGCGGCGGCGAGCGCAAGACGCTGCGCGTGGTCGCGGAGCACGCGGACATCTGGCACTCGTTCGGCGACGTGGAGACGCTGCGCCGCAAGAGCGGCATCCTCGACGAGCACGGCGCGGCGGTCGGCCGCGACACGGCGTCGCTCGTCACGCGCTCCGTCGGCGTCGACGGCCAGGACCCCGCGGACACCGGCGCCGAGCTGCTCGACGCCGGCGTCCGGCTGTTCACGTGCAGCACGAGCGGCCCGGACTACGACCTGACGCTCACGGAGAAGTGGGTGCGCTGGCGCGACGCGCTGCGGTAGGAGCTGCAGACGGAAATCTGCTGAGAGTGCCCGCCTTGGTGTGGTAGCGGGTCTGTACTGCGGTCGCTCATTCTCGGGCACCTGCGTCTGAGCGCCTTCAACGGCATCTTCAGACGCGACGTTCTGCGCACACCGCAACGATGTAGTTGTGCTGCATAGCCGGTCGGTGGCTGGGTCCGCTAAGTCGCGCCCGCAAGGCCATGGCGTCGAGGTGGAGATGAAGAACAACATTTGAACCGCTTAGGTCCTTGTCGTGAACTGCATCGGCTGTGCCCGCAAGATATGCCCGCCCATCTCATCGGCCTAGGTCGCCCTGCGCCCTCAAGGTCAGAACGCTCCTTGATCTGGCCGGGTGACATCTGGCCGACCGTCTAATCCCACGTGAGACGCCCCTTTCTGAGCAGATCGCCCCGCTGCCATCGTTTGCTTGCCTTGCTCATCTGAACGAAGGAGTTCCTCGTGCGACGACCTATCGCCGCGTGCTTGGCGGCTGCCACCACCATCGCTCTTATGGCCGCGGTTCCGGCCCACGCGGCCGATCACACCGAGGCCACCGCGGACCTCATCGCTGAGGTGGCACCCGACCAGGGCGACGTGCTCGCGGCCCGGGCGACCGGCGAGAACTTCGCCGTCGCCCTGGAAGCGAGCACCGTCACCGTGCCGACCGACGCGGCCGCGGCGGTCGTGCTCGCCGCGAAGGCCGACCAGAGCCCCCTGGAGGTGAACTTGCCCGCGGAGTTGTCTGTCTCGGACGGCAAGGCGGCCTCCGACGGCACCGTCGTCTACCGGGGTGTTAAGGCCAGCGCCGCGGTGCAGGTCCTTGAGGACGGCTCCGCACGCCTGCAGACGATCACACACGGTGCTGACGGCCCGCAGGAGTTCACCTACACTTTCGGCGAGAACGTGACGCCCGTCGAGGGCGTCGACGGCGGCATCGAGCTGCTCGCCGACTACGGGGGCGCCGCGCTCGTCGTTGGCACGGTCGACGAGGCATGGGCAGTCGACGCCGACGGTGACACGGTGCAGTCGTCGTACCGCGTTGAGGGCGGTGCCCTCGTCCAGGTCATCGAGCCCTCGGCCGACACCGCGTACCCCGTGGTCGCTGACCCGAAGGTGACGCGCACCTGGTGGAACTCGACCCTGTACCTGAACCGGAACGAGACGGCTCTCATGGTTGCCGGCGCGGGCGGCATGGCGGCTGTGGCGGCGCTGGTTCCGGACCCGACGATCTCCAAGATCGTCGCGGTGGGCGCCGGGCTGTCGGCAGCGTATATCGGGCTCGTTCACGCGCGGGGCAAGTGCCTGAAGTTCGTCTACTACGGCAACACACTGAACATCTGGCAGGAGTACGCTGGCGCGGAAGCCGGCGGCTACTGCCGCTGACAAGCGGAGAGGCTCGCACATGGTCGTGATTGCCGCCGCCGCGGGTGTTCTCGCTGGCGTGCTTGCACAGATCGCCGCTCGGACCCGTGAGTGGCCTTGGCGTGTCTTCGCTGCGCTCGTCGGCCTCGGCGCCGTGATCGCGTTCGTGCCGCACGCGCTTCGCGAGGACGGGTCTATCTGGCCGCTGATCGTGGTGTCGGCGATGATCGCGGGTTCTTACGCGTTCGCGCCACGGCCATGGCACAGGCCCGCGGCTTAGACCGCTTCCACCAACGCACCCCAGGCGCTCAGCGGCTGGGGTGCGTTGCTGTGTCGACACGGCCATTCGCCTCGTCGGTTGGTGGACCGGCGTGATGTGTGGACCGCCTCCGATCTCAACCGTCACCGACTAAGACAGAGAAGCCGTCGGGTGGCTGCGCGAACTTGCGTATGCCCGTGGTCACGGCAGAGGTAGCGCTTCGACGCATGAGAAAATGTGGCGAGCCGCCAGCACTCTGGTCCGCTCGTCGGAGCCGTCCGTCTCATTCGTCGACGGCGTGTTCAACGGGCTCACGCGGGGATGTACCGCCATGCCTTCACGGCGCTGCGCGGCGCCCGAGAGACCCCATCCGCTCCGCGCACCGCATCCAACTGCTCGCGGGGCGCGCCGAGGACCTCGGCGGCTGGACGCGGGGGTGCGCCTGCTCACGCTGAGCACCAGCGGACCCGACTACGACCTGTCGCTCGTGCAGCGCTGGTTGGCCTGGCGCGACGCGCTCTGACCTCCGGCCGTCCCGCTGCGCCCGGCGAGGTGCCGGCGCAGCCCGCGCTCCCCGCTGCGCATCATCGCCGCGTGCGCCAGCGCGAAGGCGGGCGCCGCGACGGGGCCGACGACGTTCATCCACGTCCGCGTCGTGCGCACGTGCCAGCGGATGTCGACGCGCGTCGTGCCCGGCGTCGGCGCCGTGAGCCGGACGTCGCCGTGGCCGCGGAGGTCGCCGTCGACGTCGATCTGGACGCGCTCGGGCGGCGTGGCCGGCCCCACGACGAGGTCGAGCACGAGCGCGTAGCCGACGGGCGAGCGGAAGCGCAGCCGCGCGAAGGAGCCGGTGGTCGCGGTGGCCGGTCGCACCTCGAGCGCCTCGACGCCCCGCCACCACCGCGGCCACGTCATGCGCGGGTCGCCGAGGACGTCCCAGCACTCCTGCCGCGGCGCGGGCACGAGCCACACCGACGTCAGGTCGTAAGGACGCGCGCGCACCCGGCCGAGCATAGGCTCGGGCCCGATGGACGACCCGCGCAGCGCACCCCCGGCTGACGGGGCACCCGTCGGCCCGCCGTGGTGGCGCCGTCCCGTGCGGCTGCGCGCGCCGCGCCCGTCGACGGTGGTCCTGGCGCTGCTGGCCGTCGTCGCGTCCCTGGTCGTCGGCGTGACGACCGCCTCGGTGCAGGCGTCGCTCGGGCCGCACGTCACGCGGTACGACGTCACGACCGACGCGACGGTCACCATCGACCTCGGACCGCTGGGGACGCTGCAGATCGACTCGCCCCTGCCGCTGACGCTCGGCGCGCGCGCGACGGTGCAGGAGATCCCCGCGCAGGTCACCGAGCTCGGCGAGGCCACGACGCTGCAGGCCCTCGGCGACGACCTGACCGCGTACCTCCAGTTCTTCTCCGGCCCCGAGGCGGCGGTGCGGGACGTCGCGGTCGCGATCGCCGCCGACGCCGCGGCCCGCTCGCTCGTCGCGCTGCTCGTGCTCACGGCCGTGTGGTGGGCCGGCCGGCTGCTGCTCGGCGCCGAGCGGCGGGCCCAGCTCGCGGCCGCCCTGCGCCCCCACCGGCGGCCCGCGGTCGCGGCCGCGCTCACGCTCGTCCTCGGGGCGACGCTGCTCACGTCGAGCGTCGCGCCGACCGACCAGCCGCAGCCGCGCGTCGTCGCGTCCGCCGTGTTCGACGGCACGCCGCTCGCCGGCGCGCGCGTCACCGGGCGGCTCGGGGGCGTCATCGACACGTACGGCGGCTACGCCGTCGACGCGTGGCGCGCCAACCAGGAGTTCTACGCGACGGCGGACACCGCGCTCGCGTCCGCGTGGGACGAGTGGGCGCAGGGCGACGCGCGTCGCGCCGAGGAGGCGGCCGAGGCCGCCGCCACGGGCGACGAGGACGGGGGCGACGTCGCCGCGGACGGTGCCGCCGGCGAGGGGAGCGGAGCCGACGGGGGCGGCGCCGACGGGAGCGGTGGTGGCGACGGGGGCGGCGGTGGCGAGGCGGCTGGTGCCGGCGAGGCGGCCGGCGCCGGCGACGCGGCGCCGCAGC
>NZ_JBHUZW010000045.1:0-28670 GCF_042667215.1 Cellulomonas sp. NPDC057328
GGACCCGGGCCGTGGCGTGCCCGCACCCGGTGCGCGCCCCCGGACCCCCTGCACCCGGGCGCGCGTCCGCCGGCGGGACGTGGTTGACGTCACGTCCGTCGGTCCGGTAGACCTGTCCGTCGGTGGCACAACGGCGTGGCGCCCGACGCATCACACGGGAGCGGTTCTCGGTAAACCGCACCCGGCGTGCTCGCCGGCCGGAGACGGTCGCAGCGAGCACGTGCGAGGTGAGAGCGCGACCACCGGTCGCCCGCCCCGACACCTTCTCCCACACCGACAGCCTCCGGACGCGCGCAGACCCCGCGAGCCGGGCTCGCGGGGTCTGCGGCGTGCGGCGGAGGGGTCAGCCCTGCTTCCCCAGCGCGTCGATCGCCGCGACCTCGTCGGCCGTGAGCTCGAACCCGAGCGTCCCGAGGTTCTCCTCGATGCGCTCGCGCCGCACGGACTTCGGGATGACGACGACGTCGTGCTCGACGTGCCAGCGCAGCACCACCTGCGCCGGCGTGACGCCGTGCGCGCGCGCCGCGGCCGCGATCGGCTCGGCGTCGAGGTCGGTGCGCTTGAGCGGGCTGTAGCCCTCGACGACGACGCCGCGCTCGCGGTGCGCCGCGAGCAGGTCCGCGTCGTGGTCGACGGGCGAGTACGGGATCTGGTTGACGGCCGGCGCCTCGCCGGTGGCCGCGATCAGCTCGTCGATCTGCGCGATCGAGTAGTTCGAGACGCCGATCGAGCGGACGAGGCCCTCGTCGCGGGCCTTGATGAGCTCCTGCCACACCTCGGGGCTGGCCTGCTTGTTCGGCGGCCAGTGGATGAGCCACAGGTCGAGGTGGTCGGTGCCGAGCGCGGCCAGCGACTCCGTGAGCGTCTGCCGCTCGCGGCCCGCGTGGTCGGGCGGCAGCTTGGTCGTGACGAAGACGTCGTCGCGGTCGATGCCCCGGGTGGCCAGGGCCCGGCCGACGCGGTCCTCGTTGCCGTACCCGGTCGCGGTGTCGATGTGCCGGTAGCCGAGCTGCAGCGCGGTGCTGACGGCGAGCTCGGCCTCGTCGCCCTCGGCCTGCCACGTGCCGAAGCCGAGGACCGGGATGGCGCCGCCGGGCAGGGTGAGGGTCGGTGTCTGGGGGTGCGTGGAGTCCGTCATGCCCTCCATCCTCACCACGCGGGCGCGGTGGCGCGCGTCGGGGACGCCGGGCCCCTAGCCCGCGGTCAGGTCCTGCTCCCTGCCCGACGCCCACTGCGCCACGAGCAGGGTGGCGTCGTCCTGGAGGTGGTCGCCGTGGTGCCGCAGCACGGCGTGCACGACCTGGCGCAGCGTCTCCGGGGCGGGCTCGCCCGCGGCGCCCGAGCGCTCGAGCTGGTCCGTGAGCCGCTCGAGCCCGTAGAACCGCCCGTCGGCGTCCCGCGCCTCGGTGATGCCGTCGGTGTAGAAGACGGCCCAGTCGTCGGGCTCGAGCCACTCCTCCGCGACGTCGATGCGCCCGTCGCCGAGACCGAGCACGATCCGGCGACCGCCCGCGAGCTGCTTGACCACCTTGCCGCGCCGCATGAGCAGCGGCGCAGGGTGCCCGGCGTTGACGTACCGCAGCCGTCCGGTCGCCAGGTCGAGCTCCGCCAGGACGCCCGTCGCGAACGCCCGCTGCTCCCACTCGTCGGCGATCGCGTCGTCGATGCGCTGCAGGACCGCCGAGAGCGGGAGCCCCTCGCGCCGGCCGTTGCGGTACGCGGAGAGCGCCACCGCGGCGACGAGCGTGCCGCGCAGGTCGTGCCCCATCGCGTCGAGCACGGCGAGGTGCGCCACGCCGTCGACGACGCTGTAGTCGAACGCGTCCGCCGCGACGTCGTAGCAGGGCTCGAGGATGCCGGAGACGAGCAGGCCCGGGCAGCCGAAGGTGAGCGGCGGCAGCAGGGCGTGCAGCAGCTCGGTCGGCACCGTGCGGTGGCGGCGGCGCGCCGCGAGGTCGAACGCGTCCCCGTACGGCGACTTCGCCACGACGAGGTGGCCGACGACGTGGCTGAGCAGCCGCAGGCGGTCCTGCACCACCGGGTCGTCGAGGTCGGTGCCGGCGGGCAGCCCGTACTGGAGGACGCCGAGGCGGTGCACGCCGTCGACCAGCGGCACCCACACGGACGGCTCCGGGCCCGGCGCGGGCACCTGCTCGACCCGGCGGAACGCGCGGCCCGCGAGCGTGCCGTCGATGGCGACGGCCGCGGCGTCCGGCACGGACGGCGCAGGCAGCGGGACGAGGCACGACTGCTCGTGGTCGACGACGTACAGGCGGAGCGTCCAGCCGAGGTCGGCAGCGGCGTGGGCCGCGACCTCCGGGAGGTCGTCCGGCCGCGCGAGGTGCACCTCGTCGAGGAAGCGGCGCAGGCAGTTCAGGGTCTGCGTGTCGTCGGCCGTCATGGTCCGACGCTAGACAGGCGTCCGACGTGCCGCGCGGTGGTGGCGCAGCGTGGTTCCGTCAGTCCAGCGTCGCCCCGAGGGCCTTGCGGAGGGTGAGCAGGAGGTTCGACACCACGGCGTGGCGGTCCGCGTCCCCCGCGCGGACCGTCGACCAGGCGAGGTAGAGGGCCGACCACAGGACGCCCTGCGACCAGTCGTCGGGCATGCGCGGGTCCAGGGACCCGTCCTCGCGGCCGCGTGCGCACAGCGCCAGCAGCGCGTCGCCGTTCGCGACGTCGTCGGCCCACGTCTCCTCGGGCACGAGGCCCGTGAAGAGGATGGTCAGCAGGTCGCCGAGCTCCAGGTACTCCTGGGCGACGCGCAGCAGCGCCTCGAGCGCGGTGCCCTCGTCGAGGCGCGCGCGGGCGTGCGCGGCGGCGATGGCGGCGACGGCGTGCCGGGCCACGGCGTCGAGCAGGTCGGCGCGCTCGGGGAAGTACCGGTGCAGGGTCGTCCGGCCGACGTCGGCGCGCTCCGCGACCGTCGCGAGCGAGGCACCCGGGTCCGCGGCCAGGGTGGCGATCGCGGCGTCGAGGATCGCCTGCCGGGTGCGGGCGCGGGGGCCGCCCGCCGCGGCCGTGGCGGCGGCCTCGACGGCGCGCTGCTCCCGGGTGCTGTTCGCCATGAGCGAACGGTACATCGATATCTCGGGATGGAATCTCCGTTGACCGGAATGGAACAACGGTGTTCCACTCGACACATGAGCGACGAGCCCGCCACCTCGCCCCCGCACCCGGCCCCGACGACGTCCACGGCCACCAGCGGCACCGCGACCTCACCCACCGGCACCGCACCCGCCGGCACCGCACCCGCCGACCCGGCGCACGACCCCGCGCCGAAGGGCACCGGAGCGCTCCTCCCGCGCGGCGAGCAGCTGCGCATCCTCCTCGACCTCGTCCGCCCGCACCGCCGCACGCTCGCGCTCGGCCTGCTGCTCGGCCTGTTCAGCACCGCGCTCGCGCTCGCCACACCCATGGTCACGAAGTGGGTGCTCGACACCCTCGGCGGCGACCGGTCGCTGGCCCAGCCGGTCGCGGTGCTGGTGACGCTGTTCCTCGTCGGGTCGGTCGTCGGGTACGTCCAGTGGGTCGTCATGGGCACGCTCGCGGAGCGGATCGTCCTCGACGCCCGCGAGTCGCTCGTGCGCCGGTACCTGCGCGCCACGGTCGCCGCGATCACGGGCCGGCCGACCGGCGAGCTCGTCACCCGCGTCACGTCGGACACCGTGCTGCTGCGCGAGGCGGCGTCGTCGAGCCTCATCAGCCTCGTGAACGGGACCGTGGCGCTGGTCGGCACGCTCGTGCTCATGGGCGTGCTCGACCTCGTCCTGCTGGGCACGACCATGGCGGCGATCGTCGTGGTGGGCGTGATCATGGGCGCGCTGCTGCCCGGCATCGGGGTGGCGGAGAAGGCGTCGCAGGAGGCGCTGGGCCGCCTGGGCGGGACGCTCGAGGGGTCGCTGCGGGCGATGCGGACCGTGAAGTCCAGCCGGGCGGAGGCGCGGCAGGCGGCGGCCATCCTCGGCGCCGCCCGGGAGGCGCGCGACCACTCCGTGCGGGCCGTGCGCACCACCGCGCTCGCGTGGACGGTCGCGTGGGGCGGCATCCAGCTCGCCATCATCGTCATCCTCGGGCTGGGCGCCTGGCGCGTCGCGCAGGGCGAGCTGCCGGTGTCGAGCCTCGTGGCGTTCCTGCTCTACGCCTTCAACATCGTCGGCCCCATCACCGAGCTGACGCAGAGCCTCACGCAGCTGCAGTCCGGGGTCGCGGCGGCGGCCCGGATCAGCGAGGTGCAGGCGATGGACGTCGAGCCGGACGGGCCGGTGGGGCTCGCGCCGGAGGACGCCCGCGCGGACCGGGCCGGCGCCGCGGCGCACGGCGCGGTCGTCGGGGCCGTCGACGGCGCGGTACCGGGCGCGGCGGCGCTCGACGGTGCCGCGCGACGCACCGACGTCCCCGTGCTGGAGCTGCGCGACGTCACCGCCGCCTACGGGCCCGACCGCGAGCCCGCCGTGCGCGACCTCTCGCTCGTCGTCCCGCGGCGCGGGCACACCGCCCTCGTCGGTCCGTCGGGCGCCGGCAAGACGACCGTCTTCTCGCTGCTGCTGCGGTTCCTGGAGCCGCAGGCCGGCGAGATCCTGCTCGACGGCCGCTCCTACGCCACGTGGAGCCACGCGGACGTGCGCGGGCGGTTCGCCTACGTCGAGCAGGAGACGCCCGTCGTCCCCGGCACCATCCGCGACAACCTCCTGTTCAGCAACCCGGCCGCCACCGAGGAGGAGCTCCGGCGCGCCCTCACGGCGGTCCGTCTGGACGGCGCCTTCGACGACCTGCCGGACGGTCTCGACACCCGCCTGTCGGAGACGTCGGTGTCCGGCGGGCAGCGCCAGCGCATCGCGCTCGCGCGGGCGATGGTGTGCCGGCCCGACGTGCTGCTGCTCGACGAGGCGACGGCGCAGGTCGACGGCCTCACCGAGGCCGCGGTGCACGACGTCATCCGCGCGATGGCGACCACCGGCGCGGTCGTCACCGTGGCGCACCGCCTGTCGACGGTCGTCGACGCCGACACGATCCTCGTGCTGGAGGACGGTCGCGTGCGCGCGCAGGGCACCCACGCGCAGCTGCTCGCCACGGACGCGCTCTACCAGGACCTGGTCGAGGCGCTGCGGATCCGCGACGCCGCCGACGAGCCGGTGCCCGCCGAGCCGGTGCCCGCCGAGACGGTGCCCGCCGAGACGGTGCCCGCCGAGGCGTAGCACCGGCCGACGCGCGAGGACCCGGTGGGCCGCCCGTGGGCGGGTCACCGGGTCCGCGCGTCACACCCAGGCGGCCCAGTCCCGCTTGGGGATCATGCAGTGCACGCCCTTGACGGCGTCGACGACCTGGCTGACCTCGAAGTCGCCGGCGGCCGACAGGTAGGCGAGCGCCACCGACCGCGACACCCCGAACCGGCCGTGCAGGAACGCGACGGCGTTGCGCACGGCGCAGCGCATCGCCTCGTCGAGGTCCTCGTCGAGACCGGTGGGCAGCCAGTGCGTCGCCGTCTCCACGACCGGGCCGCCCGCGGCGCCGAGCACCGCGCGGCGGTCGGCCGCGGGCAGCACCGCGAGGCGGACGGTCGCGCGCAGCGACGCCTCGAGCGCCGTGAGCGCGACCTCGCCGTTGCCCTGCGCGAAGTGCGGGTCGCCGGCGAAGAAGAGCGCGCCGTCGACGCCGACGGGCAGGTAGAGCGTCGAGCCGACACCCGTGTGCTTGACGTCGATGTTGCCGCCGTACGGGCCCGGGGGCACCGAGGGCAGGGGCTCGTCCGTGGGCGCCGCGACGCCCATGAGGCCGAGGAACGGGTCGAGGCCGAACTGCACGGTGCGCCCGCCGCCGGCGTCGATGAGGCCGACGTCGCGCCCGTCGCGCCGCTCGACCCACGCGAAGTGGCTGACGGTGCCGTCGCAGACCATCGCGTCCCGGTGCCGCGTGGGCGTGGAGTCGTGGTCCTCGGGGAACTCGCCGGCGAGCGCGCCGTACCCGTGCCGGTTGCTGACGAACCCGTACGGCACGCGCCGGTCGAGGCGCAGCACGTCGACGCGCAGCACGTCGCCGGGCCGGGCGCCCGCCACGTGCACCGGGCCGGTGACGACGTGCGGACCGTCGAGCGGGCCGTTCACCAGTGGCGACGCGGCGACCTCGACCGCGTCGGCGAGCACGTCCGCCACGCCGAACTGGGCGAGGTAGCGCGCCGGGTCGCGGCCCTGGTCCGCGAGCAGGCCCTCGTGGCTGAGGGTGTCGATCGTGACGGTGGCGCCGTCCGCGACCTCGAGCACGGCCGGCGTGCCGCGGTGCGGCAGCCAGCCCCAGTGCGCCTCGTCGGCGCGCGTCGGCAGGTAGTGCTCGCCGGGCACGGGGCCCTCGCCGGGCTGCAGCGCCGCGTCGGTGCGCGTGAGGGTGGGCGTGTCGGTCATCGGGCACCTCCGGTGGGGGCGGCGTCGGGCAGGCCGACGACGAGGTCGATCTCGACGAGCGCGCCGACGGCGAGCCCGGTGGTGCCGACGCACGTGCGCGCCGGCAGGCCCGCGGGGAACCAGGTCGCGTACTCGGCGTTGAACGCCGCGTAGTCGGCGAAGTCCGTGAGGTAGGCGCGGACCATGAGGGTGTCGGCGAGGTGGGCGCCGCTCGCCGCGAGCACGGCGGAGAGGTTGCGCAGGACCTGCCGGGTCTGCGTCACCACGTCGTCGCCGACGACGGCACCGGTCGTCGGGTCGGTGGGCATCTGGCCGGTCACCCACAGCGTGTCGTGCCAGCGCACGGCGTGCGCGAACGGGCCGACGGGCGTCGGCACGCCGGGGCGGCCGGTGTGGACGAGCGCCTCGCGGGCGGGCCGGTCGGGTCGGTCGGGGGACGTCACGCTCACACCTCCGCCGTGTCCATGGCGCCGACGAACGCGCGCGTGGTCGCGTGCCGCGGCCGGAGCAGGACGTCGTCCGCCGGGCCCTCCTCGACGACGACGCCGCCGGCCATGAAGACCACGCGGTCGGCCACCTCGCGGGCGAACCGCAGCTGGTGGGTGGCGATGACCATCGTCAGCCCCGAGCCGCGCGCCAGGTCCCGGATGACGCGCAGCACCTCGGCGACCTTCTCGGGGTCGAGCGCGCTGGTCGGCTCGTCGAGCAGCAGCACCCGCGGGCGCGGCGCGAGCGCCCGGGCGATGCCGACGCGCTGCTGCTGCCCGCCGGACAGGTGCCGGGGGAGCGCGTCGGCGCGGTGCTCCATGCCGACCTGCGCGAGCAGCTCGTCCGCGCGGGCGAACGCCTCGTCCCGCGGCACGCCCTGCACCCAGCGCAGCGGCGCCGCGACGTTCTCCCGCACGGTCAGGTGCTCGAACAGGTCGAACGACTGGAACACCATGCCGACGCCGGCCTCGACGCGCTGCCGGGCGACCTTCCGCTCGGGCAGCTCGCGGCCCTGCCAGTCGTAGCCGACCGACGTCCCCCCGACGAGCACGGAGCCGCCGTCGAGCCCGTCGAGGTGGTTGAGCGTGCGCAGCAGCGTGCTCTTGCCGGACCCGCTGGGCCCGAGGAGCGCGACGACCTCGCCCTCGCGGACCATGAGGTCGATGCCGCGCAGCACCTCGGTGTCGCCGTAGGACCGGCGCAGCCCCCGCGCCTCGACCATCGCCTCGCCGAACCCGCGCGGCGGCGGGTCGGCCTGCGTGCGCCGGTGCTCGGCGGGCGGGGCGTCCGGCGCGGCGACGGGCGCCGGCGCCGAGACGGGCACGGCGGCACCCGGCGCCGGGGGCACCGGCCGGCGGCGCAGGGCCGCGAACCAGCCGCGCCGGCGGACGCCGTCGGGGTCGACGAGCGCCTCCACCAGCAGCTGCACCCCGGTGAGGGCCGCGGTCAGCAGCAGGTACATGACCGCCGTCGCGAAGTAGATCTCGAAGTAGTCGAACGTGGCCGACGCGAGCTGCTGCGTGCGCAGCGTCAGCTCCGGCACGGCGATGACCGACGCGAGCGCCGAGTTCTTCATGGTGGCGACGGCCTCGTTGCCGAGGGCCGGCACCATGGCGCGGAACGCCTGGGGGCCCACGACACGGCGGAGCAGCTGCACGGGCGTCAGCCCCACCGCGCGTCCCGCGGCGCGCTGCCCGGCGGGCACCTCGCGCACCGCGGAGCGGATGATCTCGGCGAAGAACGTCGCCTCGTTCATCGCGAGCGCGACGCCCCCGGCGACCACCGGCGCGAGCACGAGGCCCGCGTGCGGCAGGACCGTGAAGACGAACACGAGCTGCAGGATCAGCGGCGTGCCGCGGTACAGCGTCGTGTACGCCCGGGCCACGGCCCGCACGCCGCGGTGCCGCGAGAGCAGCATCGCCGCCAGCACGCAGCCGAGCAGCAGCCCGCCGGCGAAACCCCAGCCGAGCAGCTGGAGGGTGAACGCCATGCCCTGCAGCAGGTACGGCAGGGTCAGGTAGTGCAGGAAGTCCGCCATGTCGTGGGCCTCGCCGTCAGCCGACGCTGAGGACGGTCGGCTCGGCCACCGCGTTGGCGTCGAGCTCCCACTTCTCGGCGAGCTCCGCCTGCAGGCCCGACCCCTGGATGGCGGTCAACGCGCCGACGACCGCGTCGCGGAAGTCGTGCTCACCCTGCAGGACGCCCACGCCGATCTCGTAGTCGAGCATCACGGTCTCGGCCTGGTCGAGGTCGTCGGGGTGCTCGGCGATGAAGCGGGTGACGGTGTTGACGTCGTTCATGTACGCGTCGGCGCGGCCGGCGAGGATGGCCTGGACGCAGTCGGCGCTCGAGTCGAACAGCGCGAGCTCGGGGGCCGGCAGGCCCGCGGCCTCGCAGTCGGGGCCGACGGCCTCGACGAGCGGGACCTCGACGTAGCCCTTGTTGAGCGCGACCGTCAGGCCGCAGATCGAGGTGTCGATGCCCGTGATGCCCTCGGGGTTGCCCTTCGCGACGAGCACGCCGTCGAACACCTTCGAGTAGCTGACGAAGTCGACGCCGCCCGCGGCGCGCTCCTCGGTCGCGTACAGGTTGGACAGGATCCAGTCGGCCTGGCCGCTCGCGACCGTGGGGATGAGCTCGGAGAAGCCGACGGGGACGTAGTCGACGGTGAAGCCGAGGCACGCGCCGATGGCCTCGCCGAGGTCGATGTCGAAGCCGATGTACCGGTCCGGGTTCTCGGGGTCGATGATCTCGTAGCCCGGCGTGTGCGGGTTGATCGCGTTGGTCTGCGTGGTGCCGGCGAGGTCGGGGTGCGCCTCGCGCAGCTCGGCGCACTCGGCGGAGGCCGCCAGGTCGGCCCACGGGCCGTCCGCGGCGTCGGCGGTGCCGGCGTCGGCCGTGGAGGAGCAGGCGGTGAGCGCGAGCAGGAGGGCGGCGGCCGTGGGGAGGGCGGCGCGGCGTGCGGAGGTCATGGGGGGACGTCCTCTCGGTCGGGCGGTCGGCGTCCGGCGGGTGTCCCCGGCGCCTGCATCGGTCAGATGGTCTGACCAATGCCGAGACCGTACGGCCGCTCCGGCGCTGGCTGTCTCGACATCGAGAGACTGTTACGGCCATTTCACCGGCGCGAAACAACGGTCGGATGGTCAGACCAATCGCGACGTCCGTGCGTGGTACGTTCCGGACCACCCGCCGCCGAGGAGGACCGTTGGCCCCCGTCGAGATCCCGCCGCTCACGCGCCGTGCCGAGAGCACCCCGGTCGTGCTCGCGGCACACCTGGAACGGCTCATCGCCACGGGTCAGGTGGCCGCCGGCGACCGCCTGCCGTCCGAGCGCGCCCTCGCCGCCTCGCTCTCCGTGTCGCGCGCGACGCTGCGCGAGGCCATGCACGAGCTCGAGGCCAAGCACCTCATCGAGCGGCGGCCGGGCCGCGGCACGGTCGTCGTCGAGCGCACCGACGCCGAGCGCGCGCTGCTCGACCTGTCGTCGCCGGCGCGCGAGGCCCGCGACGCCGCGGAGCTGCGCGAGATCGTCGAGCCGTCCGTCGCCGGCCTCGCCGCCCAGCGCGCCACGCCGGCCAACCTGCTCCAGCTCCGCGGGGTGCTCGACCGCACGACCCCCCGGCTGCGCCCCGCGGCGTCCCTCGAGTGCGACACCGAGTTCCACCTGCTCGTCGCGCAGGCCGCCGGCAACCCGCTGCTCACGACGCTGCACTCGATGGTCGCCGAGTGGACCATGGACGTCCGCCGCCACTCCCACACGACCGCCGAGGGCCGGCGCACCTCGCGCGAGGGGCACCTCGCGATCTACGCCGCCATCGAGGCGCACGACGCCGCCCGCGCCCGCGCGGCGATGGCCGAGCACCTCGGCGACGTGCGGCGGCTGATCGCCGGCACGGCGGGCTGACGGCGCGCCCGTCCGCGGTCGGGGCGCGCGGCGACCGTCAGCGCGCGGCCAGGTCCGGCGGGCCCAGCCCGGGGTGCCGCCGCCGCAGCACCGGCGGCGCCGCCCACCACCACGACTCGGCGAGCAGCGCGGCGACGAGGTCCTCGTCGGCGACGCGCAGGTCGACGAGCACGAGGTTCGTGCCGGCGTGGTGGTCGGTCGTCGAGAAGAGCCGCGGGTCCTGCGCGACGAGCGCACGGCGCTCGCCGTCGTCCTCGACGCGGACCGTCAGCCGGTCGTCGTCCCACATCCGCCCGACGAGCGCCCGGTGGAACCACGCGGGCCGCCCCCAGCTCGACCGCTCGGTGACCTCGGGCAGGGCGAGGGCCAGGCGACGCACGCCGTCGACGTCCACCCGCCCAGCATGGGCGCACGGACGCCGCGGCGGCTACTCCTCGCCGCCCGGCCCGCCGCGGCCCGGCGTCGCCTGCAGGCGCCCGCCGCCGTCACCGGTCAGCCCGAGCTCGTCCACGAGGTAGAGGAACGCCCGGGCGTACGGGTGGTCCGCGGTCTCCTCGCGGACCTGCTCCCAGTCGATCTGCTCGCGCAGCGCCCGCGCCATCGGCAGCAGCCACGTGAAGTCGCAGTAGTGCTCGCCGAGCACGCGCATCTTCGCGGAGATGATGTCGGTGGCAGGCAGCACCGGCATCCGCACCGCGAGGACCTCGAGCTGCTCCGCGCGCTCGAGCTGGTCGTACGTGACGGGCTCGCCGACCATGCGGAAGAGCACGTCGACGAGCTGCCCGTGGTGGTAGGCCTTGAACAGCCAGTTCTCCGCGGGCTGCTGCACGTCGAGACCCGCGGCCGCCAGCGCGTTCTTGGCGCGGTCGACGTCCTCCTCGGCGATCGCGAAGTCGGCGTCGTGGCTCGGCTCCGGCGCGCCGCGTGCCCACGCGGCGTAGCCGCCGACCAGCGCGAAGGGGATCTCGGCGTCGAGCAGCGCGACGGCGGTGCGCCGCAGGCCGTCCTGCAGGGCGGCACGGTCGTCGGGGGTCTCCGCGCCCGTGGGCGCGGGCAGCGGGGGCGGGGCCGCGCCGACGAGCGGAGCGGCACCGCCGGTCGGCGTCGTCTCGGTAGGCATGCACGGTGTCTACACGCCCTGCGCCCGGTTCGCAGGGCGAGCGGCGGGGGACGGGCGCGCGAGCCTGCTCGGCCCGGTCCGCGGAGCCCTGCCCGCGCGGCGACGCGGACGCCGGGTCACAATCGCGGCGTGCGGCTGGCCACCTTCAACATCCTGCACGGGCGCTCCACCGTCGACGGGCGGGTCGACCTCGACCGGTTCGCGGACGCGGTCCGGCGCCTCGACGTCGACGTCCTCGCCCTCCAGGAGGTCGACCGCGGGCAGGCGCGCTCGCACGGCGCCGACCTCACGGCCGTGGCGGCGGACGCGATGGGCGCGCCGCACCACCGCTTCGTCGCGACCCTGCACGGCGAGCCCGACCTGTGGGTCGCCGCGACCGGCGACGCGCAGCCGTCGGGCGCGGCGTACGGCATCGCGCTGCTGTCGCGGCTGCCCGTGCACGAGTGGCGCGTCGTGGCGCTGCCCGCGCTGCGCGGCCGCACACCCATCCGGTTCCCCGGCGCCCGCTGGCCGGTGCTCGTGCGCGACGAGCCACGGTCGGCGATCGCCGGCGTCGTCGAGACCGCCGACGGCCCGTGCACGGTCGTGGGCACGCACCTCACGTTCATCCCCGGCTGGAACGCGCGCCAGCTGCGGCACGTCGTCCGCGCGACGCGCACGCTGCCAGGCCCCCGCGTGGTGATGGGCGACCTCAACATGTCCGGCGACCGGCCGGCGCGCGTGTCGGGCCTGCGGCCGCTGGCCCGGGCGTCGACGTACCCCCTGACGACGCCGCAGCGGCAGCTCGACCACGTGCTCGGCGGCGGGCGCGTGGCCGCGACGTCGGGTGCGCGCTCGCTCGACCTCGGCCTGTCGGACCACCGCGCGCTCGTCGTCGACGTGGCCGTCGGCGAGGCCGCGGGCGCACGGTAGGCGACCGCGGCGTCGCGTGCACGCACGCCCGTCGGCGTGCCCGGCGGGGTCTCGCGCAGCGGACGCCCGTTTGCGCGGGCGCGCGCCGTCTGGTCACGGTGGGGCACGACCGACGGCGTCGGCCCCGACGGCCCCGGCCGGACGGGACGGCGTCACCAGGCGAGCAGAGAGGAGCCCACGTGCTCACCCTGACCGACAACGCCCGCACCGCCGTCGAGACCCTCACCCAGAGCGCCGGCCTGCCCGACGAGGGCGGCCTGCGCATCGCCGAGCAGGACTCGGGGGGTTTCGAGCTCGCGCTCGTCGCCGGCCCGGACCCGGGCGACGACGTCGTGACCGCGGGCGACGCGCACGTCTACGTCGACCCCCGCACGTCGCGCACGCTGACCGACCAGCGCCTGGACGTCGAGGCGGTCGGCGACGGGTCGGCGTTCACGCTGACCCGGCAGTGACGACCCGCCGGTGCTGACGACCCGGCGCAGCCTCACCCCGACGCCCTCGGTGCCGCACGGCACCGGGGGCGTCGTGCCGCGTCAGCCCGCGCTCACGGACCAGAGCACCAGCGCGATCCAGCCGAGGACGGGCAGGAGCAGCTGGAGCACCACGGCGCCGACCGACGTCCAGAGCGCCGCGGTCGCCACCCGTCCCTCGCCGCGCCGCCGCCCGACCACGGCCAGCACGATCGCGACCGGCCCCAGCACGTTGGGCGCCCGGACCGCCGGCACGAGGGTGCCGATCACCGCGACCACGGTGACGGCGGCGAGCACGAACGCCGCGACCGACCACCACGGCACGGCCGCGCGCACGGGGGCGTCCACCGGTGCGACGTCCGACGCGACGTCCGGTGCGACGTGCGTCGCGGCGTCCGGTGCGTCGTGCGTCGCGTCGTGCGCCGGGGACGGCACGGCGCCCGGCTCGTCCGGGTGCTGCGGGCCCGGGGTGGGGACGGTCACGGGTGCTCCTGTCGTCGGGCCGCCGGGACGGCTGCGGCCGACCCATCTTCCCGAACGCCCCCGCACGACGCCGCCGCCGTCACCCTGACGCGGTCTCGCCGCGGACGGGGGTCCGGCGTGCGCCTCGGCCGCCCGATCCGCACGCCAGGCCCCGTTCGCGACGGTCGCCGGGCGGCGGTGGGCGGTGGTGGGCGGTCGGGTCGGCGGGGGTCGCCGTCAGGCGCCCAGGAGGTCCTCGAAGGACGGCACCGCGTCGTACAGCCCCGTGCGGCGCACGGGCGCGCGGCCGGCGACGCGCTCGGCGAGCTGCTCGCCGGCGCGGCGGATGCGGTCGGGCAGGGGGCGGGTGTCGTCCGTGCCCGCGTCGGCCCAGTCGTCGGTCGCGGCGAACACGCCGGTGGGGACGACGTCGGCGCCGAGGTACGCGAACAGCGGGCGCAGCGCGTGGTCGACCGCGAGGGAGTGTCGCGGCGTGCCGCCGGTCGCGCCGAGGACGACGGGCGTGCCGCGCAACGCGTCCTTGTCGAGGACGTCGACGAAGGACTTGAAGAGCCCCGCGTAGGACGCGGTGTAGACGGGGGAGACCGCGACGACGCCGTCGGCCGCCGCGACGGCCTCCTGCGCCTCGGCCAGCGGCTCGCGGGCGAAGCCGGTCAGGGTCATGTCGACGACCTCGTGCGCGAGGTCGCGCAGCTCGACGACGGTGACGCGCGCGGCGACGCCGCGCTCGGCGAGGGCGGAGACGGTGGCGTCGGCGAGGCGGTCGGCGAGCATCCGCGTCGACGAGGGCTGCGAGAGGCCGCCCGAGACGACGACGATGGAGCGTTCGCTCATGGTGGTGCCTTCTTCCGGTGCTGCTGGTGGTGCGGGGACTGCGGTGGGGGAGTGCGGTGCGGTGCGCACCGGGCGCCCGCCGCCCGGGGGCGGCGGGGGCGGACGCCCGGCGGTCAGGGGTGCGTCAGCGGACGGTGGCCGCGTCGGCGGCCTCGACGTCGTCCTCGGCGGTGCGGCCGGTCCAGTGGTCGGCGGCCGCGACGGTCGCGGCGGGCACGGTGCCCGCGGCGCGGGCCGCGGCGACGCGCTCGGCGTGCGACGGCGGGTTCGCGGGCACGTGCGCGGGGCGCCGCGCCTCGGCCTCCCGCCGCAGCACCGGCACGATGTCCTCGGCCAGCACGTCGATCTGCTCGAGGACGGTCTTGAGCGGCAGGCCGGCGTGGTCGATGAGGAACATCTGCCGCTGGTAGTGGCCGACCTGCTCCCAGAACGCGCCGTAGCGGTCGATGACCTGCTGCGGGCTGCCGACGGTCAGCGGCGTCTCGCGCGTGAAGTCCTCCATCGACGGCCCGTGGCCGTAGACCGGCGCGACGTCGAAGTAGGGCCGGAACTCGTCCCACGCGTCCTGGCTGTTCCTGCGTACGAACACCTGGCCGCCGAGGCCGACGATCGCCTGGTCGGCGCGGCCGTGCCCGTGGTGCTCGTAGCGCTCGCGGTAGAAGTTCACCATCTGCGCCGTGTGCTTCATGGGCCAGAAGATCGCGTTGTGCAGGAACCCGTCGCCGTAGTACGCGGCCTGCTCGGCGATCTCGGGGGAGCGGATCGAGCCGTGCCACACGAACGGCGGCACGCCGTCGAGCGGGCGGGGCGTGGACGTGAAGCCCTGCAGCGGCGTGCGGAACTTGCCGCTCCAGTCGACGACGTCCTCCTCCCACAGGCGGCGCAGCAGCGCGTAGTTCTCGACGGCCAGCGGGATGCCCTGACGGATGTCCTTGCCGAACCACGGGTAGACGGGGCCGGTGTTGCCGCGGCCCATCATCAGGTCCATGCGCCCGCCGCTGATGACCTGGAGCATCGCGTACTCCTCGGCGAGGCGGACCGGGTCGTTGGTGGTGATGAGCGTGGTGGCGGTCGACAGGACGATGCTCTTCGTCCGCCCGGCGAGGTAGCCGAGCATCGTCGTCGGGGACGACGGCACGAACGGCGGGTTGTGGTGCTCGCCCGTGGCGAAGACGTCCAGCCCGGCGGCGTCGGCGTGCTCGGCGATGGTCAGCATCGCGCGGACGCGCTCGGTGTCGTCGGGGGTCCGCCCGGTCGTGGGGTCGGTGGTCACGTCGCCGACCGAGAAGATCCCGAACTGCATGGTGCGCACTCCTGGTTCCGATGTGGTCGATGCGTTTGCATCGAACAGGCGCCTCAACCGTGGCACACGCGGCGCTATTCCGTCACGTCGTGCCACGTCACGTCCCGGCGAGACGCGTCACACCGCCGCGGCGTCAGCGGCGCGGCCGGCGGTCGCCGGCGGCCGGTGCGCGGCGCGACGCCGGTGCGGGCTCCGCCGTGGGCGCCGCGGTCGGCGCCGCCGTCGTCCCCGGCGCCGGGGTGCCCGCGGCGTCGGTCGGGGACGGGGTCGGCTCCGGCGTCGTCGTCGGTGTCGGTGTCACCCACGTGCCCGTCGACACCCGCGCCGTGAGGTCGTCCGTGTCGGTGAGCAGCGCGCTCGTGCGTCCCACGGCCGGCGTGAGCGCCGCGACGGCGGCGACCAGCAGGGCCACGCCGAGCCGGACCCACGTCCCGGTGGCGGGCGCGTCCGCGCGCCGTGCGTCGGTCGGGTCGTGCGGTGCGTCAGTCGAGGAGGAGCGCATCGACCCTCCTGTCGTCCGCCGTGCGGCGCGTGCCGCGCCCCCGGCGACGGCGCGCCTCGAGCACGGACAGCACCTCCAGGGTGGCCAGGGCGACCAGCGGGGGCACCAGCATGACGGCCCGGCCCGTGGGCGACGTCGCCCACACCAGCGTGTCGCCCCAGCCGTGGTGCACGCGCAGCAGCACGCCGCGCACCCGCTCGACCGGGGTCGCGTTCGGGTCCGGCAAGGGGTTCGCGTCGCCCTGCGTGCGCATGTAGTCCTGCCGCACCGGCTGGCCCGACTCGTCGAGCACCGGCTCCATGCGGCCCGTGCCGTCGTCCTGCATCGCGTCGAGGCTGTGCAGCGACACGATGCGGTGCGTGACGAGCCCCGACCCGCCCACGGGCTGGAACGTCACGATCAGGTTCGGCTTCAGCTCGGACGGGTCGGTCACCGAGCGCAGCACCACGACGTCGCCCTCGACGAACCGCGGCGCCATCGAGCCCGACGTCACGACGAGCAGCCGCTCGCCCTGCAGCTGGTACCAGAGCGGCACGAGCAACGCCGCCGCGTACGCGAGCACGCCCGCTGCGACCACGGTCCACAGCAGGACCGACACCGCACGGCGCACGCGCCGGCCCGGGGTGGCGGGCGCGTCGGGTCGCGGGGCCCGTCGTTCGACGAAGGGCTCCGCGTGGACCGGCTGCGTGGTCATCACCCCGGGCTGACGGGTCAGGGGTTGTTGACGGTCTGCTCGGAGTCGAGGCGGAACGTCAGGTCGGCGGCGGTGTTCTGGTACTCGTTGCCCGCGGCGGCGGCCATGTCCACGCGGACGCACAGCGTCTCGGTGCCGTTGACGCCCGCGAGGACGCGGTCACCGTCCTGGTAGCCGGTCCCGGGATCGCCGACGATCGCCGCCGGGTCGTCCGCGTCCGTCGGGAGGCCGAACTCGGCGGTCGCGGTCGCGGTGTCGCCCAGCACGGTGCCCGTGCAGTCCGCCGACGCGAACACGCGCGCCCGCAGCTGCTGGCGCAGGTCGCCGCTGCCGGTGTCGCCGCGTCCGGGCGTGCCCTCGGCGGTGGCGGCGCTGAGGCTCACGGCGTAGCGCAGCTCGAGCGAGCCGGTGTTGCTCACCTGCACGGGCGCGATCACGGAGCCGCCGGGGGCGAGGCCCTCGACCGGCACGTCGAACGTCGCGCCCTGGGCACCGAGCACGAGGGTGCCGGTGCTGATGCGGCCCGTGAGGCTGTCCTGGTCGGTGAAGAGCGCCGACGTCGTCAGCGACGCGACGCCCACGGCCGCCAGCGCCAGGATGGAGCCGGTGGCCCATGCGCGGCGACGACGCGCGGCGTCCTCGCGCGACGGCGCCGGGTCGATCATCTCCTCGAGCAGCTCGTCCATCATGGTCGTCGTCCCCCTCGTCCGGTGCCGGTCCGGCGGGCTGCCGGGCTGCGGGTAGAGCTCACCTTCTCGGTCGCTGTCGACATGGTCGGGCACGACCTTGAGGAAGTGGTGCCAGGTTCACCCGATGGGGTGAAGCGACGGGTGGCTCCCGCGGGCGGTGTCACCCGGTGGCCGCACCTCCTCGGGCGGCGCGGGCCGGGCCCACAGGTAGCCCTGCGCCTGGTCGACCCCGAGCCGCGCGAGCGTCCGCGCCGTGCCCTCGTCCTCGACGCCCTCCGCCACGACGCGCAGGCCGAACGAGTGCGCGAGGTCGACCATCGCCTGCACCACGACCTCCGAGCCCTCGCGTCCCCCGTCGCCGAGGTCGGCCACGAACACGCGGTCGATCTTCAGCTCGTCGACGGGCAGGTCGCGCAGCTGGGAGATCGACGTGGTCCCGGTGCCGAAGTCGTCGATCGCGACGCGCACCCCCAGCGCGCCGAGCCGCTCGAGCACGGGGACGACGCGTGAGCGGTCGGCGACGAGCGCCGTCTCCGTGATCTCCACCTCGAGCAGCTCCGGCCGCACGCGGTGGCGCGCCAGCAGCTCCTCGATCGTGTCGACCACCGCGGGGTCGGCCACGTCGTGCGCCGACAGGTTCACGGCCACGGGCACCGCCGTGCCGTCGGCCGACCACTGCGCGAGCTGCCGGACGGCCGCGTCGAGCGCGAACGACGTGAGCCGGTGGATGAGCCCGGACTGCTCGGCGAGCGGCACGAACGTGCCCGGCCCGACCAGCCCGCGCGTCGGGTGCCGCCACCGCATGAGCGCCTCGAGCCCCACCGTCCGCTGCGACGCGAGCTCGATCTTGGGCTGGTAGTGCATCTCGAGCTGCGCGACGGGCGGCACGCCGAGGGCGTCGCCGCCCGTGCCGCCGTCGCCGGCGGCACGCGCCGACTCGTGCTCCTCCAGCGCGGCGTGCAGCTCGCCCATGAGCACCAGGCGCGCCGGCGAGGAGTCGTCGGCGTCGGGGGAGTAGACGGACACGCCCGACCGCTGGTGCTTCGCCGCGTACATCGCGATGTCCGCCGTACGCATGAGGGACGACGGGTCGTCCGCGTGGTCGGGCAGGCAGGCGACGCCGACGGACGTGTCGACGTGCAGCGCCAGGTCGCCCAGCTCGAACGGCGCGGCGAACAGCCCGCGCACGCGCCGCGCGAGCCGCTCCGCGTTCGCGACGGACCGCACGTCCGGCAGCAGGATCGCGAACTCGTCGCCGCCGAGCCGCGCCACGACGTCGTCGTCGCGCAGCGCGTTGCGCAACCGGGCCGCGACCAGCTCGAGCAGCGCGTCGCCGTGGTCGTGGCCGAGCGTGTCGTTGATGTCCTTGAACCGGTCGATGTCCAGCAGGATCAGGCCGACGCGCGAGCCGTCCTCGCCCGCCTCGCGCACGGCGCGCTGCATCTGCTCGCTGAGCAGGCGGCGGTTGGGCAGGCCGGTGAGCGAGTCGAGCATCGCCAGGCGCGCGTTCTCGAGCGCGGCCGTGCGCAGCCGGCGGGACGTCGAGTGCACGATCCGGAACAGCAGCAGCCACAGCACGACGAGGCTCCCGGCCACGACGAGCGCGACGGTCCGCACCGTGCTCGTCAGCGTCTCCTGCGTCGTGGTGTGGTCGAGCATGACCTCGGCGGCGCCGACCACCTCGTCCGCGTCGACGCCGGTCACCGTCCCGCGGATGTCCGCCGCGTGCACGGGCACGTACACGTCGAGCACCGTCTGCTTCTGGGCCGCCGGGGCGGCGTCCCCGGCGCCGCGCACGTCGGGCTGCACGGCCGCGACCGGCTCGCCCTCGCGCAGCACGAGGTCGAAGCGGTCCGAGTGCGGCAGGCCCGTGCCCGCGGCGCGGGAGGAGTACATGAGGCGGCCGTCCTGGCTCCACAGCCGCAGCTCGACGAGCTCGGCGGAGAAGCCCGCGGTGGCGGCGGCCACCGCCGCCTGGTCCGCGTCCGCGAGGACGCCCGTGACGTAGGCGTCCGCGGGCGTCGCCGCCGACGCGTACGCCGCGACCGTCGCGGCCAGGCTCGTGCCGTCCCGCACCGCCTGCGAGCGCATCTGCGACGACGCGACGAGCACGAGCGCCACCCCGACCACGGCCATGCCGACGAGGCTCACGACCGCGAACCGGCGCGTGAGGCTCGAACGACGGCGACTGGCGGGCACGTGCACCTCATGGCTCGGCGGCGCCCCGGTGGCGGGATACCTCCCGGTCAGCGTAGGTCGTCCGGCCGCGCACGCACGACACGACGCCCGCGCGGCGCGTCGGCGGCGGGCACGGGCGGCGGCGGGAACGCCGCGCGCCGCGGCGGTGTTGTCGCTGTCGACCCCGGCTGTCGAGCCGGGGAGGAGGAGGACGACGTGGGCTACCCCGTCCAGAAGACCGACGAGCAGTGGGCGCTCGAGCTCGAGCCGCAGGAGTTCGCGGTGCTGCGCCGCGCCGGCACGGAGCGCGCGTGGACCGGTGAGCTGCTCGACGAGAAGCGCGACGGCGTCTACCGCTGCCGCGCGTGCGGCAACGAGCTGTTCCGCGCGGACACGAAGTTCGACTCGCACTGCGGCTGGCCGAGCTTCTTCTCGCCGCTCGCAGGCGACCGCGTGGAGCTGCTCGAGGACCGCAGCCACGGCATGGTCCGCACCGAGGTGCGCTGCGCGCGCTGCGGCTCGCACCTGGGGCACGTCTTCGACGACGCCCCGCAGACGCCGACGGGCGACCGGTTCTGCATGAACTCGGTCAGCCTGACGTTCGAGCCCGCGGACGCGGGGTCGACCGGCGCCTGACGACACGCCGCGGACACGCCGCGCCCCGACGAACTGCCCCCTGCAGGTGACTGAAGTCGGGTGCGCGGCGTGCCGATAATGACGGCGTGGAGGAGGTCCTGACAGTCCGGCGATGGCGGCGGTACGGAGCCGACCGCCTCTTCGTCACGCACGAGAGCGGCGGCCGTGTGGGCTCCGTCGACCTGCAGTCCGGCGAGGTCGTCGTGGACGACCCCGTGCTCGAGGCCGGGCTGCGCCGCGCCGCCCAGGAGTACCTGCGCGCCGACGTGCCGGAGCTCGTGCTCCCGCTGCCGCGCGTCACCGGCTCGCTCGACGCGCTCGACGAGGCGGGGCTCGACGCGTGGCTCGGCGCCGACCGCCCGCGCGGCGAGCGCGGCAGCCCGCTCGGGGTGCGCCTCGAGCGCCTCGCCGAGGTCGGGTGGCAGACCGTGCACGACGTGCCGCTCGGCCGCCAGGGCACCGTCGTCGAGCACCTGCTCATCGGCCCCGGCGGCCTGTTCACCGTGTCCGAGCGGCGGCACCCCGGCAGCCGCGTCGCAGTCCAGTCCCGCACCATGCAGGTCGACGGCCGCTCCGTGCCGTACCTGCGCGACGCGCGGCTCGAGGCGGGGCGCGTCCAGGGGCTGCTGCAGTCGGCCGGCTGCGCGGGCGTGAGCGTGCGCGCGGTCCTCGTCGTCACCGGCGAGCTGGAGCGGGACCCGGCGCAGCCGCCGCAGGACGCGCTCGTCGTCGGCAAGCACGAGGTGCCCAACGTCTTCCGGCTGCTGCCGGAGCGGCTCGACCAGGCCCGAGTGCACGCGTTCGCGCAGGTGGCGCGCCGCCGCACCACCTGGGTGCGCTGACGACGTCCGGGCCCCGTGCGCTGCGCGAGGATGGGCGCATGACCGACGACCCCCTGCTGCGGCTGGAGCGCGAGCTCGGGCTGTTCCTGCGCCGGGCGCGTGCCGCGGCGGCGAGCGTCTCGCGGGACGTCCACCCCGACCTCGACCCGTCCGCGTACTCGCTGCTGTCCGCGGTCGCGGCGGACAGCGGCACGCGCGCGAGCGACCTCGCCGACCGGCTCGGTGTCGGGCGGGGGACGATGTCGCGCCAGCTCGCCCGCCTCGAGCGGCTCGGCCTGGTCACCCGCGAGGCGGACCCGCACGACTCGCGCAGCCACCCGCTCACGCTGACCGCGGAGGGCGAGCGCCGCCTGGACGCCGCCCGGGCGGCGCGGCGCGAGTGGTTCCGCTCCGCCCTCGACAGCTGGGGCGCGCAGGAGCTCGACGACCTCGCCGAGCAGCTGGCCCGGCTGAACACGGCGCTCGCCGACCGCGCCCGCGCGACCGGCAGGGACACCCCGGGCGCCTGAGCGCGTGCGCCGGCGCACCCGGGCACGGACGAGCCCCGGCCCCCCACGTGGGGGACCGGGGCTCGTCGGCGTCGTGTGCTCAGGCGCCCGCGGTGCCCGCCTCCTCGGCGGCGAGCCGCTGCTCGATGCCCGAGCGGTTGCCCAGGGGCACCTCGCGCAGCAGCAGGACCGCCACGAGCGAGAGCAGCGCGATCGGGGCCGCGACGAGGAACAGGTCCGCGACGCCCACGCCGAAGGCGTGCTCGACGACGTGGCGGATCGGCGCGGGCAGGGTCGTGACGTCGGGCAGCGCCGACGCGCCGCCGCCGGAGCCGCCGAGCAGCGCCGGGTCGACGTGGGCGGCCCGCAGGCCGTCGACCATGTAGTCCTGCACGCGGTGCGAGAGCAGCGCGCCGAGGGCGGAGACGCCGAGCGTGCCGCCGAGCGTGCGGAAGAACGCGATCGTGGCGGTGCCGGAGCCGACGTCCTGCACGGGCAGGGTGTTCTGCGCGGCGAGGACGAGGTTCTGCATGAGCATGCCGACCCCGATGCCGAGCACCGCCATGTAGACCCCGAGCAGCCAGAACGAGGTCGTCTCGTCGATCGTGCCCATGAGGCCGAGGCCCGCGACCAGCAGGACCGCACCGGCGATCATGAACTTCTTGTAGCGGCCGGAGCGCGAGATGGCGCGCCCGCTCAGCGTCGAGGACAGGAACAGGCCGAGCACCATCGGGATGGTGAGCAGGCCCGACTCGGTGGGCGTGCGGCCGCGGGCGAGCTGGAGGTACTGGCTGAGGTAGACCTGCGTGCCGAACAGCGCGATGCCGACGGCCACCGACGCGACGACGGCGAGGACGACCGTGCGGTCCTTGAACAGGCGCAGCGGGATGATCGGCTCGGCGGCGCGGTGCTCGACCGCGACGGCCGCACCGAGCAGGACGAGCGCGCCGCCGACCATGGCGGCGGTCTGCCAGGACGCCCAGTCGAACGAGTCGCCGGCGAAGGTCACCCAGAGCAGCAGCGTCGCGATGCCCGCGGACAGAAGGATCGCGCCGGCCCAGTCGATCCGCACGCGCCGCTTGCGCAGGGCGGGCAGGTGCAGCGTGCGCTGCAGCACGACGATCGCCGCGACGGCGAACGGCAGGCCGACGAAGAAGTTCCAGCGCCAGCCGGCCGCGTCGGTGATGACGCCGCCGAGCAGCGGACCGCCGACCATGCCGACGGCCATGACGGCGCCCATGAGCCCCATGTACCGGCCGCGCTCGCGCGGGCTGATGATGTCGGCGATGAGGACGGTGCCGAGCGCCGTGAGGCCGCCGGCGCCGATGCCCTGCAGGGCGCGCATGCCGATGAGCATCTCGGTGCTGTGCGAGAAGCCGGCGAGCGCCGAGGAGACGACGGAGACGACGAGCGCGACCTGGACGAGCACCTTGCGGTTCGTGAGGTCGGCGAGCTTGCCCCAGATGGGGGTCGAGATCGTGGTCGTCAGCAGCGTGGCGGTGACGACCCACGTGAACGCGGACTGCGAGCCGTCGAGGTCGGTGATGATCCGCGGCAGCGAGGTCGAGACGACGCTCGTCGCGAGGATCGAGACGAACATCCCCAGCAGGATGCCGGAGAGGGCCTCGAGCACCTCGCGGTGCGTCATGGCGGGGCGGGCGTCGGCGACGACGGGCGGGACGTCGCCGGGGTGCGCGGGGTCGCGCAGAGGGGTGGTGCGGGTGTCGGGCTGGGTGCTCACGCAGGGTCTCGCTTCCGGACGTGCAGGGCGGGGGACCGGCGGCGTCGGCGGTCGGGATCGGTGGGCGTCACGACGGGCGCCGAAGAAAGTTGCTTGAGGCAACTCTAAGTCGAATCGTTACCTCGGGCAACCGTTGCAAGGGTGCCGTTGTTCCCGGCGGCGGGGTGACGCGGGCCCCACCGAGATCGCCCACCCGCTGTCGGCCTTGCCACCTGTGCCCCGGAATGTCGTCGCGTGCGCTCCCGGATCCCGGTGCTGAAACGTTACGGACCCTCGGCGGGCCGTCCCGGTCCCGCGAACGGTGGACGGCGCGGGGGCGACCGTCGCCGCCGCGAGCACCACGAGGGGGAACCATGGCCACCACACGCACACGCCGGGCACTGACGTCGCTGGCCGCGGCGGCCGGCCTGCTCGCCGGCGGCCTCGTCGCCGCCGCGCCCGCGCAGGCCGCGCCGTGCGGCACGTCGATCTCCGACGGCTGGACGCAGATCGTCCCCAGCGGGTACAGCACCTACACGATCCAGCACCGGACGATCTACCACTACAACTGCTCCTCGGTGTCCGTCCGCGTGCAGCCGGACATCGCCTGGGGGCCGGACCTGGCCTGCAAGACCGTCACGCCGTACGCGACGGCGTCGTGGATTTACAAGGAGCAGAGCAACAGCATCGCCCGCTACCGGAGCATGAAGAGCTGCTGAGGCGCCGGACCGGGGTGCGCCGCGTGGCCACCCCGGTCCGTCCCGGCCGGGACGCGTCAGGCGGGCCGGCGTGCCCGCCGCTCGTGCCGCAGGCCCTCCATGTCCTCCAGCTCGACGCCCTTCGTCTCGGGCACCTTCGTCAGGACGAAGAAGAACGACAGCAGCGCGAAGGTCGCGTACATGAAGTACGGGACGGTGGCGCCGAACCTGCCGAGCAGCTCCGGGAACGACACGGTGATGAGGAAGTTGGCGATCCACTGCGCCGACGCGGCCACCCCGAGGGCGGCCGCACGGATCCGGTTCGGGAACATCTCGCCCAGCAGCACCCACACGAGCGGGCCCCACGTCGCGCCGAAGAAGACGACGAACGCGTTCGCGGCCACCAGCGCGGTCACGCCCCACCCGCCGGGCAGCTGCGTGATGACCTCGCCCGCCTGCTCGGGGTCCGGGACCTCGAACGACTGCGTGAACGCGACGGCCATGAGACCGAGCGTGAGCGTCATGCCGGCGGAGCCGATGAGGAGCAGCGGGCGACGCCCCACACGGTCCACGAGGGCGATGGCGATGAACGTCACCGCGACGTTCACGACGGCGGTGATCGTCGAGTACGTGAACGAGTCGCTCTCCTCGAACCCGACGGCCTGCCACAGCGTCGTCGAGTAGTAGAAGATGACGTTGATCCCGACGAACTGCTGGAACACCGACAGCAGGATGCCGACCCACACCACGGGCAGCAGGCCCAGAGCGGGGCCGCGGAGGCTCGCCTGCGCGGCGAGCGCCTCGTCGGTCCGGATCGTGTGCTCGATCTCGCGCACGCGCGCCGCGGCGTCCTCGTCCGGCGGCAGCACCTCGCGCAGGATCGCCGTCGCCTCGTCCTGCCGGCCCTTCGCGACGAGGTAGCGGGGCGACTCCGGGATCCGCCACGCCAGGACCCCGTACACCAGCGCGGGCACGACGCCGACGAGGAACATCCAGCGCCACGCCTCCGCCCCGAACCACAGGTCCTCGCCGGCGCCGCCCGCGCTCGACGCGAGCAGCTGGTCGGACAGCAGGGCTGCGAAGATGCCGATCGTGATCGCGAGCTGCTGCAGCGACCCGAGCCGCCCGCGCAGCCGCGCCGGCGCGATCTCGGCGATGTAGGCCGGCGCGATGACCGAGGCGATGCCGATGCCGACACCGGCCATGACGCGCCAGATCGCGAGGTCCCACGCCGAGAAGGCGATGCCGGAGAGGACCGACGAGACGAAGAACAGCACCGCCCCGAGGACCATGACGCGCGTGCGTCCCCAGCGGTCGGACAGGTGGCCGCCCAGCCACGCGCCCGCCGCGGAGCCGAGCAGCGCGACCGCGACGACGAGGCCCGTCACGACGTCCGAGAGCGCGAACCGCCCCTGCACCGCCTCGACGGCGCCGTTGATCACCGAGCTGTCGAACCCGAAGAGGAAGCCGCCGACGGCGGCCGCCACGGACAGCGCGACGGCCTTGCCCGCGTGCGGGTTGCGCCCGCCCCGCGCCGCGGAGGCGCCGCCCCCGCTCGGAGTCGTCCCGCGGGACGCCGGATCGGACATCGTCCACCCCCGTACACACAGCTCGCACGACCGGCCGGACGGCCTGGTCACGACCACTGTGGCCCCGCCCTTGGGGCGCCGCACCCGGAGGGGTGCCGACGCGACGGGCGTCACGTCCGCGCCCCGCGGAGGTGGCAGCCGTCGGTGGCGGGGTGCATCATCGCCCGGTGGCAGCGACCGAGGGACGTGACGGCGGCGCGGGGCAGGAGCCCCGGCGCCACCACCGGCCCGTGCCGTTCGACCCCGCGCAGGCCGACGCCCTGCCCGGCGACACCGACCCGCAGCTGCGCGGGGAGATCGCGCACACCACCGCGGCCGCGCTCGTGCACCGGGCGCGCGCGTCGCAGGACCCCGACGTCGTGCAGCGGCTCGTCGCGCTCGTCGAGACCGAGGGGCTCGACATGGTCGCGGCGATGTGGGCGGACAGCCCGGCCGACACCCTGCCCGGCGCGCTGTGGCGCCTGTACGTGCTGCGCGAGTGGGTGCGCCGCGACCCCGCCACGGTGGCCGACCGCTACCGCATGGGCGTCACGTCGGCACCCGTGCACGACGTGGTCGCGGGCGTCGTGAGCCCGCCCGGGCCGGCCGACGTGCGGGCCGTCGCGGACGCCGTGCTCTCGGGCGTCTACGCGGGCGACCTCGCGGTGGCGCTCGAGCGCGCCGCCGCGTTCTGCCAGGTGCTGGCCACGGGCGCGGCGTTCGACGCCGACCACCTCGACGTCGTCGACCCCGGCGCGGCGGCGCGGACGACCCGCGGGGCGGCGTCGCTCGTGCGCACCGCTGAGGAGCTGGTCGCGGCCGCCGCGCTGTGGCGTGCCGGACGGCTCGAGTGAGGGCGGGCCGGGGTCCCGTGGCCAGGTCCGGGCGGGGCTGCGCCGCCCGGGCGGGCGACGTCCTCGTTCGCCCGGACGCGTGACGGTGCTCACCGCCGCGGGCGTTCGACCGGTGCGCCGGCGGGTCCCCGCCTAGACTGGACGGGACGTCGGGTCGCGGTGGCCCCGGGCTCCAATCTCAGCCGCTTCGAGCGGCCATGCGCCGAGAGGCGCCCCGCGGCCCGGCGTCCTCATCGTCCGACCGGTGCCCTGCGTGCGGCCCGCGGCCGCGGCGTCACCGTGTCGTCCGTCACCCGGTCGTGGCCCCGATCGGGCCCGGGGTCGGTGCACCTGCCGTTCACGGCCCGTTAGGCTGGGCGCCGCCCGTGCACCCGCCGGGCGTCTGTCTCGTCCCACGCCCCGGAGCTCTCCGTGCGCCTGCGCCTGACACCGCGCGACACCTCGTACTTCGACCTCTTCGCCACCCAGGCCTCGTACCTGGTGACGGGGGCGAACCTGCTGGCCGAGATCCTCGGGGCGGACCGCGCCACCCGCAAGGACATCAACAAGCGGATGGCCGAGGCGGAGCACGCGGCCGACGAGGCCACGCACGCGATCATGCGGCGGCTGAACCAGACGTTCGTCACGCCCTTCGACCGCGACGACATCTACAACCTCGCGTCGAGCCTCGACGACTGCATGGACTTCATGGACGAGGCGGCCGACCTCATCGTCCTCTACAAGGTCGACGAGCTGCCTGCGCGCGTCTCCGACCAGGTGCAGGTGCTGCAGCGCGCCGCCGAGCTGACGGCCGAGGCCATGCCCCGGCTGCGCTCGATGGACTCGCTCCAGGAGTACTGGGTCGAGGTCAACCGTCTCGAGAACCAGGCGGACAAGACGCACCGCAAGCTGCTCGCGCAGATGTTCGACGAGATCACCGACGCGGTCCTCCTGCTCAAGCTCAAGGAGATCGTCGAGAAGCTCGAGGACGCGGCGGATGCGTTCGAGAAGGTCGCGAACAGCATCGAGACCATCGCGCTCAAGGAGTCCTGAGCACAGGTGGAGACCGCGCTCGTCGTCCTCGTCGTCGCGCTCGCGCTCGGGTTCGACTACACCAACGGCTTCCACGACGCCGCCAACGCCATCGCCACGTCGGTCTCGACGCGTGCGCTGACGCCGCGGGCGGCGCTCATCATGGCCGCCGTCATGAACTTCACCGGTGCGCTGCTGGGCACCGAGGTCGCCGAGACGATCGCCACCGCGATCGTCGACCTCGAGGGGGAACCCCCGCACTCCGCGCTCGTCGTGGTGCTGTGCGCCCTCGTCGGGGCGATCACGTGGAACCTCATCACGTGGTGGTTCGGGCTGCCCTCGTCGTCGACGCACGCCCTCATCGGCGGCCTCGTCGGCGCCGGCCTGGCCGCCGGGTTCGGCATCTACGGCTCCGCGATCGTCGACAAGGTCGTCCTGCCGATGATCTTCTCGCCGCTCATCGGCTTCGGCCTCGCGTTCCTGCTGATGGCCGGGCTGCTGTGGATCATCCGCAACCGTGCGCCGTCCAAGGTGAACCGCCGCTTCCGCATCGCGCAGACCATCTCGGCAGCCGCCATGGCGCTCGGGCACGGCCTGCAGGACGCGCAGAAGACGATGGGCGTCATCTTCCTCGCGCTGCTCACGGTCGGCTGGGCCGACGCGGACGCCGGCATCCCGCTGTGGGTCAAGCTGTCCGCCGCCGCGGCGATCTCGCTCGGCACGTACGCCGGAGGCTGGCGCATCATGCGCACCCTCGGCCGCAAGATCATCGAGCTCGACCCGGCGCGCGGCTTCGTCGCCGAGTCCGTGTCCGCCCTCGTCCTGTACGTCAACGCGTTCTACCTGCACGCGCCCGTCTCGACGACGCACACGATCACCTCGGCCATCATGGGCGTCGGCGCCACCAAGCGCCTGTCGGCCGTCCGCTGGGGCGTCGCGAAGAACATCGCCGGCGCGTGGATCCTCACGATCCCGGCGGCCGCGCTCGTCGCCGCCGTCGTCTTCTGGATCCTGCACCCGATCCTCGGCTGACCCCGCACGGCCGCCGCCCCGCGGCCGTCACCACGACGCACGGGCCCCCGTGCCGGTGCCCGCCGGCACGGGGGCCCGCCGCCGTCCCGGCGCCTGCCCTCCGGGCCCACCCTGGCGCCCGCGTCCCTCCGCCGAGTGCGGTACGTCGCACCGAGTGCGGCAGGTGCAACGGGTGCGCTCGGTGCGACCTGCCGCAGTCGGCGTGGGCGAGTGGCGCAGCGGCGGGCCAGGGCACGCGCGCGCGGGCGTCGAGTGACCGCGAGGGCGGCGCGTCCCACCAGGCGCGGTGCGTCCGGGACGTCGCACCCCGAGTGCGATACATGCGTCACGAGTGCGGGTGTTGCAACAC